>NZ_JAZDRM010000022.1:0-84445 GCF_047501495.1 Ancylobacter sp. G4_0304
GTACTATGTCTTAAGACCTGGGAGAGTAGGTCGCTGCCAGGCCTGCCAAACACAGCATCCGCTTCTAAACGATACCTACAAAAACCCCCGCAAGGCTCAAAAAGCCGGCGGGGGTTTTCGTTTGTGTTGCGGGGACGTGGCCGGAATCAGGGCGCCGACACGCGAGTCTAGTGGCATGGGCGCACAGCCGCTCACGGCCCGGCGTGCTGCTCGCGCAAGCCCGCCAGCTCCTTCTTCAGCGCCCGCAGCTCCTCGAAACGCTTCGTCACATCGCGCAGCACCGAGGCCATGCCGGTGACGCGGCCACGGTCATCCTTCAGCAGCACGATGGTGAATTCCAGCGAGATGCGTCCGCCCGCCTTGGTCAATCCCGGCACGGCGAGCAGATCGCCGGCGCCGTAGCGGCTCTGCCCGGTGCTCACCGTCTCGTGGTAGCCGTCCCAATGGCGTTGGCGAAACGGCTCGGGGATGATGATGTCGAGCGACTGGCCGAGGGCTTCCTCCTGCGTGAAGCCGAACACCCGCGTCGCGCCGGCGTTCCACAGCACGATCATCCCCTCGCGATCGCTGGCGATCACCGCATCGGCGGCACTGTCCAGCAATCCGTCGGCGATCTCGGTGCGGCTGAAGCCGCTAATGGTGGTCGCCGCGTGCGGAGCCGCGATGCTGGAGGACGATGCCGGCGTGGGCGCGGCGTCGAGCAGGTCCTCCACCTGGCCGAAGAACTCGTAATGCAGTCGGGATGACGGCACCCCGGCAGCTGTCAACGCACCGATCATTTCCCGCAGAAAGTCGAGCGGACCGCAGACAAAGTAGTCCGCAATCTTGGCCTCTGTATTCGCAAGGATCCACTCCGGCGTCAGGTGACCGGAAATATCATAGTCGCGACCTTCCCGATCCTCCGGTCGAGAGCGGCTGTAGAAGGTCGTCACAGTCACGTCCGGCGCCTGATCGGCAAGCGCGCGGACATGGCCGCCGAAGGCATGGCTGGCGCCGTCCCGCGCGCCGTGCACGAAATGAATCGGCTGACCGATCGGCGCCGCGGCGTGCTGCTCCAGCATCGCGACCATCGGCGTCAGCCCGACGCCGGCGCTCAGCATCACCACGGGGGCCGTGGCAGGGTCGGGCAGCACGAAGCTTCCAGCCGGGCCGGCGACGTCGAATTCGGCGCCAGTGACGGCATGGTCGTGCAGCCATTGCGAGACCCGCCCGGCCTCCTGACGCCGCACCGAAATGCGCCAGTTCTCCCCATTCGGGGCGCAGGAAATCGTGTAGTTGCGCTTGTGCCGGCCCTCGCCGGGAATGTCGACCCACAGCGTGAGATGCTGGCCGGCGCGGTGTGCCGGCGGAGCCCCACCATCGGCCGGACGCAGCACGAACGAGGTGATGACATCGCTTTCCGCGTGCCGGCTCGCGAGTACGAACCGGCGCGTGCCGCTGGTCGAGCTATTCATGAACCGGCTCCCCGTGAAAACATGCATATGATATGCATATAATTGGAGCAATGAAAGTCAGCCGGCGCGCGAGGGGCCGCAGATGCATCTGACGCGCTATTCCGACTATGCGATGCGCGTGCTGCTCTATCTTGGCGCGCGCCCGGAGCGCCAATGCTCGATCGCGGAAGTGGCCAAAGCCTACGGCATCTCGCAGAGCCATTTGATGAAGGTGGTCAGCGATCTCGTGCAGGCGGGCTATGTGGCGAGCGTGCGCGGGCGAACCGGCGGCATCCGGCTTGGCATGCCGCCAGAGCGCATCGTCATCGGTGAACTGGTACGCCGCACCGAGGGCAGCCTGGCGCTGGTTGATTGCGCGAACTGCCTGCTGGCCCCCGGCTGCGGCCTCGCCTGCGTTCTGGGCGAAGCGATGGGGGCGTTCCTTGCGGTGCTGGACCGCCACACGCTCGCCGATGTGATCGCCCGCCGGCCGGAAGCGCTGAGCCGCCTGGTCGGTGAGCCTTTTCGGTAGGTGGGAGGGGGCGGCACTCCCATCGCCGCGTATGTCCGCGCGCGAAGCGAGTTGCGAGAGGCTTGTCTTGAACTGGTGCGGGCGGTCGGACTCGAACCGACATATTGTTGCCAATGGCGGATTTTGAGTCCGCTGCGTCTACCAATTCCGCCACGCCCGCGCGAGCGCCTGTCTATAACGGATCGCGCGTTCCGCCAATAAAGATGCGCGGGAAAATGAGGCGTCCTCCACGCCCGATCTTGAGCTTTTCCTTACGCCCGGCTTCGCGCTCCGCAATCGATATCTGACCCGTGACGGGTCCATCTCTCCGGCTCCTTGAAGCGTCAGGAGATTGTCCCGTGGCGGACCTTTTCTTTCTGTTCCTCACCGTCGGCCTGTTCGCCGCGCTCTCGGTCTATGCGCGCCTGCTCGCACGGCTATCGTGAGGGATTTGCCATGATCGAACCCATTCTCGGCCTCGCGGTCGCGCTCGCGCTCGCGGCCTATCTCGTCGTGACGCTGCTGCGTCCTGAACATTTCTGAGCGGCGGAGCCCTCATCATGTCTCTCGTCGGGTGGCTGCAGATCGCAGCCTTGTTCCTTAGCGTGCTTCTCGTGGTGAAGCCGCTGGGAAGCTATATGGCGCGCGTGTTCTCGGGCGAGCGCACCGTTCTGTCGCCACTGCTCGCGCCGGTGGAAGCCGGCTTCTATGGGCTGGCCGGCATCGATGCCCGCAAGGAGCAGGGCTGGCTGGCTTATACGCTGGCCATGCTCGCCCTCTCGCTCACCGGCGTGCTGGCGCTCTACGCCATTCTGCGGCTGCAGGCTTTTCTGCCGTTCAATCCGCAGGGCTTTGCCAATGTGCCGGCGGACCTCGCCTTCAACACGGCGGTGAGCTTCGTCACCAACACCAACTGGCAGAACTATGCGGGTGAGACCACGCTGAGCCATTTCAGCCAGATGGCCGGGCTCACCACGCAGAATTTCGTCTCGGCGGCGACCGGCATGGCGCTGGCCATGGCGCTCACCCGCGCCTTCGCCCGCTCGCGGGCGGCGACGCTGGGCAATTTCTGGGTCGATCTGACCCGCGCCACGCTCTATGTGCTGCTGCCGCTCGCCATCGCGGTCGCGCTCATCTTCGTTTTCATGGGCTTGCCGCAGACGCTGGAAGCCTCGGTCACCGCGACGACGCTCGAAGGGGCCCAGCAGGTGATCGCGCTCGGTCCGGTGGCGAGCCAGGAGGCGATCAAGCAGATCGGCACCAATGGCGGCGGCTTCTTCAACGTCAACGCCGCGCACCCGTTCGAGAACCCGACCGCGCTGTCGAACCTTCTCAACATCTTCGCGATGCTCTCGGTCTCCTCGGCGCTGGTCTACAGCTTCGGCCAGATGGTCGGCGACCGCAGGCAGGGCTGGGCCTTCCTCGCCGCGATTGCGATCCTGCTGATCGCGGGCGTCGGCGCGGTGTATTGGGCGGAGACCTACGGCAACCCGATCCTGACCTCGCTCGGCCTCGATGCGGCCGCCGGCAATATGGAGGGCAAGGAGGTGCGCTTCGGCCAGTCCGCCAGCGCGCTGTATGCGGCGGTGACCACGGGGCTCTCCGATGGCGGCGTCAACGCCATGCATGGTTCGCTGACCGGAGCGGGCGGGCTGGTGCCGATGTTCCTGATCCAGCTCGGCGAGGTGCTGCCGGGCGGCGTCGGCTCGGGGCTCTACGGGCTGGTGGTGTTCGCCATTCTCGCGGTGTTCGTCGCCGGGCTGATGGTCGGGCGCACGCCGGAACTGCTTGGCAAGAAGATCGATGGGCGCGAGATGAAATACGCCATGCTCGCCGTGCTGATCCTGCCGCTGGCGATCCTCGGCTTTGCCGCGGTGTCGGCGCTGCTGCCGGTGGCGCTGGCCAGCATCGGCACGCCGGGCCCGCACGGCCTCTCGGAAATCCTCTACGCCTACACCTCGGCGGCCGGCAATAACGGCTCGGCCTTTGGCGGGCTGTCGGGCAATACGCCCTGGTACAACACCACGCTCGGGCTCGCCATGATGTTCGGCCGCTTCGGCTATGTGGTTCCGGTCATGGCGATTGCCGGCTCGATCGCGATGAAGGTCCGAACAAAGGCATCGAGCGGCACGTTTCCGACCCACACGCCGCTGTTCGTCGGCCTGCTGATCGGCATCATCCTCATTCTCGGCGGCCTGCAGTTTTTCCCCGCGCTGGCGCTCGGCCCCATCGTCGAGCAGTTCGCCATGCTCGCCGGCCAGACCTTCTGAAGGAAAGGGCACATCATGTCCTCCAAATCCAATGCTCCCGAAGCCGGCCGCCCGCAGGGGCTGCTCGATCCGGCGATTCTCGTGCCGGCGTGTCGCTCGGCCTTCGCCAAGCTCGATCCGCGCCAGCTCATGCGCAACCCGGTGATCTTCGTCACCGAGGTGGTGGCGGCGCTCGTCACCCTGTTCTTCCTGCGCGACCTCGTAAGCGGCGGGGAGGCGGGCTTCTCCGGCCAGATCGCCGCGTGGCTGTGGTTCACCGTGCTGTTCGCCACCTTCGCCGAAGCCGTGGCGGAAGGGCGGGGCAAGGCGCAGGCGGAAAGCCTGAAGCGTACCCGCTCCGAACTCTCCGCCCGCCGGCTGCTGGAGGGCGGCGCGCGCAATGAGACCGTGCCTGCCACCGCGCTCAGGCTCGGCGATATCGTGCTGGTCGAGGCCGGGGAGCTGATCCCGGGCGATGGCGAGGTGGTCGAGGGTGTCGCCTCGGTGAACGAGAGCGCCATCACCGGCGAATCCGCGCCTGTCATCCGCGAATCCGGCGGCGACCGCTCGGCGGCGACCGGCGGCACGCAGGTGCTGTCCGACCGGCTGAAGATCCGCATCACCGTGGCGCCGGGCTCCAGCTTCGTCGATCGCATGATCGCGCTGATCGAAGGCGCCAAGCGGCAGAAGACCCCGAACGAGATCGCGCTGTCGATCCTGCTGTCCGGCCTCACGTTGATCTTCCTGATCGCCGTGGTGACGCTGTGGGGGCTGGCCGGCTATTCCGGCACCGTTCTGTCGGTCACCGTGCTGGCCGCGTTGCTGGTCACGCTGATCCCGACCACCATTGGCGGCCTGCTCTCGGCCATCGGCATTGCCGGCATGGACCGGCTGGTGCGCTTCAACGTCATCGCCACCTCCGGCCGCGCGGTGGAGGCGGCGGGCGATGTCGACACGCTGCTGCTCGACAAGACCGGCACCATCACCTTCGGCAACCGCATGGCGACCGATTTCATTCCCGTCCCGGGCGTGGCGCCGCTCGACCTCGCACAGGCCGCGCTGCTGGCGAGCCTCGCCGACGAGACGCCGGAAGGCCGCTCCATCGCGGCGCTGGCGACCGGCGAGTTCGGTGCGTCGGCACAGGGTTTCACTACGGAGTCCATCGTGCCCTTCGCCGCCGAAACCCGGCTCTCGGGCGTCGATGGCGGCGGGCGGCGGCTGCGCAAGGGCGCGGTCGACGCGGTGCTGCGCTTCACCGGCCTCGGCCCGCAGGATGCGCCCGCCGAATTCCGGCAGGCGGTGGACCGCATCGCCCGCACCGGCGGCACCCCGCTGGCGGTGGCCGACGGCGGCAGGCTGGTGGGCGTCATCCATCTCAAGGACGTGGTGAAGCCCGGCATCAAGGAGCGCTTCGCCCGCATGCGCGCCATGGGCATCCGCACCGTGATGGTCACCGGCGATAACCCGGTGACGGCGGCCGCCATTGCCTCGGAGGCCGGCGTGGACGATTTCCTCGCCCAGGCGACGCCGGAGGACAAGCTCGCCTATATCCGCCGCGAGCAGGAGGGCGGCCGGCTGATCGCCATGTGCGGCGACGGCACCAATGACGCGCCGGCGCTGGCGCAGGCGGATGTCGGCGTCGCCATGCAGACCGGCACGCAGGCCGCGCGGGAAGCCGCGAACATGGTCGACCTAGATTCCTCGCCGACCAAGCTCATCGAGATCGTCGAGATCGGCAAGCAATTGCTGATGACGCGCGGCTCGCTCACCACCTTCTCCATCGCCAACGATGTCGCGAAGTATTTTGCGATCATCCCGGCGCTGTTCGTGGCGACCTATCCGGCGCTCGACGCGCTGAATGTGATGGGGCTCGCCTCGCCGCAATCGGCGATCCTCTCGGCGGTGATCTTCAACGCGCTGATTATCATCGCGCTGATCCCGCTCGCGCTGAAGGGCATCGCCTATCGCCCGGTCGGCGCCAGCGCGCTGCTGCGCCGCAACCTGCTGGTCTACGGGCTCGGCGGCCTCATCCTGCCGTTTGCCGGCATCAAGCTCATCGACCTCGCCGTCTCGGCGCTTCATCTGGTGTGATCATGCTTAAAGCTCTCCGCCCCGCCCTCGTACTCACGCTTCTGATGACGGTGCTGACCGGGCTCGCCTATCCGCTCGCCATCACCGGCATCGCCGATGCCATGGCGCGTGACAAGGCGCGCGGCAGCCTGATCACCCGCGAGGGCACGGTGATCGGCTCCAGCCTCATCGGCCAGAACTTCGCCTCGGAGCGCTATTTCTGGCCGCGCCCCTCGGCGACCGGCCCGGACCCCTATAATGCCGGGGCCTCCAGCGGCTCCAATCTCGGCCCGACCTCGGCGAAGTTGCGCGAGCGCGTTGCCGCGGATGTCGAGCGGCTGCGCGGGGCGGGGCTTGCCGGCACCGTGCCGGCCGACGCCGCGACCACCTCGGCCTCGGGGCTCGATCCGCACATCTCGCCGGACTTTGCCCGCGCGCAGGTGGCCCGCGTCGCCCATGCCCGCGGCTTGGCCGAAGCCGATGTTGCCGCGCTGGTGGAGCGCGTCGCGGAAGGCCGGCAGCTCGGCTTCATCGGCGAGCCGCGCGTCAACGTGCTAGAGCTGAATCTCGCACTGGATGCGCTCAAGGGCTGAACCGGGCATGGCGCCGACCGCCGACCGACACGATAACCGGCCGGACCCGGATGCCCTGCTCGCCGCCGCGCGGCAGGACGGACGGGGCCGGCTGACCATTTTCCTCGGTGCCGCGCCCGGGGTCGGCAAGACCTACGCCATGCTGACACGGGCGCGGAAGCTGAAGGCCGACGGCATCGACATCGTGGTCGGCCTCGCCGAGACCCATGGCCGCGCGGAGACCGCGCAGCTTCTCGACGGGCTCGACGTGCTGCCGCGCGTGCGGCTGGAGCATCGCGGCCGGATGATCGAGGCGTTCGACCTCGATGGCGCGCTCGCCCGCCGCCCGCGCCTGCTGATCGTCGACGAACTCGCCTCCTCGAACCCGGAAGGCGCGCGCCATCCCAAGCGCTACCAGGACATCGAGGAACTGCTGGAGGCGGGGATCGACGTCTGGACGGCGTTGAACGTCCAGCATCTGGAGAGCCTGTCCGACGTCGTGGCCGACATCACCGGGGTGAAGGTGCGCGAGCGCATTCCCGATACGGTGCTGCGCAAGGCCGATCAGGTCATCCTCGTCGATCTGCCCCCGGCCGAGCTGATCGAGCGGCTGAAGGATGGCCGAATCTATCTCGCCGATACCATCCAGCGCGCCTATGAGCGCTATTTCCGCCTCGGCAACCTCACGGCCCTGCGCGAACTCGCCTTGCGCCGCACCGCCGACCGTGTCGACGACGACATGGTCGATTATCTCAAGCGCCACGCTATCGAGGGGCCGTGGGCCACGGCGGAGCGGCTGATCGTCTGCGTCGGGCCGGATGCACTATCGGAAAAGGTGGTGCGCACCGCGAGCCGGCTCGCTTCCGGCCTCAACGCGCCGTGGATCGTGGTGTCGCTGGAGCGCGCCGAGCGCGAGGTCGACGACGCCGCGCAGGCGCGGGTCGATAGCTGGCTGCGGCTTGCCGAGAGCCTTGGGGCGGAAACCCGGCGCATCATCGCCAGCGATTTCGTCACTGAGCTGATCCGCCTCGCCCGGCGCGAGCATGCCACCCAGATCGTGCTCGGCGCCCATTCGCGCCCGCGCTGGGCGAGCTGGTTCAGCGCCTCGCTCGCCGATGAGGTGGCCGCCAGCGCCTCCGGGCTCGGCGTCCATCTGGTGACCGGCGAGGGCGAGGAGCCGCTTCGCCGGCCGCGCCGGTTCCCGGTCGGCTTTGTCGGCTGGCTGCGCTCGGGCGCGGTGGCCTGCGTGTGCGTGGCAGCGGCGACGCTGATCGGTATCGGAATCGACCGGGTGATTCCGGTGCCCAACGTCTCGCTGCTGTTTCTGATGGCGGTGGTGGTCGCCGCGATAAGGGCCGGCTATGGCGCGGCGCTGCTGGCGGCGCTGCTGTCGGGCCTCGCCTATAATTTCTTCTTCATCGGGCCGCTTTATACCTTCACCATAGCGTCGCCGCATGAGGTGTTCGCCTTCATCGTGTTTCTCGTCGCCGCGCTGCTGGCGGGCGGGCTGGCCTCGCGGGTGCGCGAGCAGGCGCAGACCGCGCGGGCGAGGGCGAGGGCGGTGCAGTCGCTCTATGATTTCGCCGGCAAGCTCTCCGGCACCGCCAAGCCCGAGGATGTGCTGTGGGTGGCGGTCGCCCAACTCCATACCAGCTTCGGCCGTCCCGCCGTGGTGCTGACCCCGCGCGAGGGCGAACTCTCGCTCGCCGCCGCCTGGCCGCCCGACGCGGAGCTCGGCGTCGCGGACATGACCGCCGCGCGCTGGGCCTTCGAGCATGGCGAGCCGGCCGGGCAGGACACCGGCACGCTGCCCTCCAGCCCCTACCAGTTCCGCCCGATGATGAACCCGGATGGCGCGGTCGGCGTCTACGGGTTGCGCTGGGGCGGCGAGGCCATCGACGGCGTATCGGAGCGCATGATGCTGGCGGTGATGGACCAGACCGCCATCGCCCTCGACCGCGCGCGGCTCGCCGAGGAAGCGATCGCGCAGGGCGCGCGGCTGCAGGGCGAGAATTTGCGCGCGGCGCTGCTGTCCTCGATCTCGCACGATCTGCGCACCCCGCTCGCCACCATCACCGGCGCGGTCACCAGCCTGCGCCAGCTCGGCGACCGAATGAGCGCGGCGAGCCGCGACGACCTCTTGCTCACCATCGAGGAGGAAAGCGCGCGGCTCTCCCGCTTCGTCGCCAATCTGCTCGACATGACGCGGATCGAGGCCGGCACGCTCGATGCGCGCTCGGACTGGATCGATGTCGGCGACGCCATTCGCGCGGCGCAGGAGCGCTGCGCCCGCTATTTCCCCAAGCTCGGCATCGTCACCCGCATCGATCCCGGCCTGCCGCTGCTGCGCGGCGACGGCGTGCTGCTCGGACAGGTGCTGTTCAACCTGCTGGACAACGCCGCCAAATATGGCGGGGGCCAGCCGGTCGAGCTCTATGCACGGGTCGAGGGCCGTGATCTTGTCATCTCCGTCACCGATGCCGGGCCGGGCATCCCGCCGGAAGACCTCGGCGCGGTGTTCGAGAAATTCTTCCGGCGCGGCAATCCCGACGGCCGCCCGCCCGGCACCGGGCTCGGCCTGTCGATCGCGAAAGGGTTCGTCGAAGCCATGGGCGGCACCATCACGGCGGAAAGCCCGGCGCCGCAGCGCCAGGGTCGGCCGCGCGGCACCCGGATGGTGCTGCGCTTTCCGCTGTCCGAGCAGGAACGGGTCGAGCCATGAGCGGCAATCGCGTTCTCGTGGTGGATGACGAGCCGCAGATCCAGCGCTTCCTGCGTCCGGCTTTGTCGGCGGCGGGCTATGAGGTGTTCGAGGCGGCGACCGGGGCCGAGGCGCTCAGGGCCGCCGCCACCACGGCGCCGGACCTCATCCTGCTCGATCTCGGCCTGCCGGACATGGACGGCAAGGAGGTGATCGCCCGGCTGCGCGGCTGGTCGCATGTGCCGATCATCATCCTGTCCGCGCGCGACCGCGAGGCCGAGAAGATCGCCGCGCTCGATCTCGGGGCGGATGATTATGTGGAAAAGCCGTTCGGCATCGGCGAGCTCACCGCGCGCATCCGCACCGCGCTGCGCCACAAGAAGGGCGTCGAGGTCGAGGCCGAGCGCTACGCCGTCGACGGGCTCGATATCGACATGGTGCGCCGGCTGGTGACGCGCGGCGGCGAGCCGGTGAAACTGACGCCCAAGGAATATGACCTCCTGACCCTTCTGGCCCGCCATGCCGGCCGCGTGGTGACGCACCGCACGCTGCTGACCTCGGTGTGGGGCCCGGCCCATGGCGAGGACCTGCACTATCTGCGGGTGTTCATCGGCCAGCTCCGGCAGAAGATCGAGCGCGATCCGGCCAATCCCGCCATCATCCGCACCGAGCCGGGCGTCGGCTACCGTTTCGCCGAGGCGGCCTGAGCGGGGCACGCGCGCCGGTGGGTTTCCCGTCACGGCTGTTGCCGGTAATTCCCGAAGCATTCATAGTCGCTTGAGGACGGCGCGCGGGCTGGTGCGCCGCGGCAGGGGCGGACGAGAATGGCAGTGGCGGATCATCCCCGGGGCGGGCTCGCACGGGGGCGCGTGGCGACCCATGGCGCGTAAACCTTCCAACATCATCTACAGCGCGCCCGAGCGCCCGCCGCTCACCACGCTGGTGATCCTGGCATTCCAGCATGCCGTGCTGGCGCTGCTGTTCGTGGTCTATCCCATCGTCGCGGCCGCCGAGGCCGGGCTGTCCTTCGAGGACACGCAGGTGCTGATCACCGGCTGCGTCATCTTCATGGGCATCACCACCATGCTGGTGTGCTGGCCGCGCACCGGCTCCGGCGTGCTGCTGGTGCAGCTTCCGAACCCGATGCATCTGCCGCTGGCGGTCCAGTCCCTCGGCCTAGGGGGCCCGGCGGCCTATGCCGGCACCAGCGTGCTTACCGCCTTCAGCCAGCTCGCGCTGACCCGTTTCATGGGCGCGCTGCGCTCGGTGTTTCCGCCGGAAGTCTGCGGCGTGGCCGTGACCATGATGGGCGTGGCGCTCGCCGCGCCGGCCTTCCGCCGTGCCTTCAATCTCATCGAGGAGAGCGGCGGCGC
This sequence comes from Ancylobacter sp. G4_0304, assembly GCF_047501495.1. Taxonomy (NCBI): domain Bacteria; kingdom Pseudomonadati; phylum Pseudomonadota; class Alphaproteobacteria; order Hyphomicrobiales; family Xanthobacteraceae; genus Ancylobacter; species Ancylobacter sp. G4_0304. The sequence continues at coordinate 10,910 of NZ_JAZDRM010000022.1, forward strand.
GATCGACTACCGCTATCCGCTGGTGAGTTTCGTCACGCTGGCGGTGATCGTCGCCCTCGCCATTTTCTCGCGGGGCATGCTGCGCCTGTTCGCGGTGGCGATCGGCGCGAGCCTGGGCTGGGGGCTGGCGGTGTATTACGGCCTCACCCCCGACCACCCGAGCTTCGAGTTTTCCGCCCTGCCGCTGGTCGACCTGCCGAACCTGCGCTGGCCGGGCCTGACCTTCTCCTGGGTCGCTGTGCCGGTCGCCATCATCACGGCCGTCGTCTCCGCCATCGACATGCTCGGCACCGTGGTCTCGATGCAGCGCATGGACGATGCCGACTGGCGGCGCGTCGACATGAACACGGCGGGCCGCGCCATCCGCGCCAACAGCATCGGCGATCTCGGTGCGGCGCTGGTGGGCGGCTTTGCCAGCGCCTCCTCGTCCGCCTCGATCGGCGTCGCCTTCGCGACCGGCACCACGGCGTGGCGCGTCGGCATCGCGGCGGGGCTCATGGTGCTGGCCTCCGCATTTTCGCCGCGGCTGATCGCGCTTCTGAGCATCATTCCCTCCTCGGTGATCGGGGCGATCCTGCTCTATGCCGCGGCCTTCCTCATCGTCGCGGGCATGGACCTGATCCTGTCGCGGCGCATGAGCGACCGGCGCATCTTCACGGTCGGCCTGTCAGTGCTCGCCGGCCTCGCGGTGGCGGTGCTGCCGGAGCTGGTCGAGGCGCTGCCGGACTGGATGCACCCGATCTTCGAATCGCCGCTCTCGGTCGCCACCGGCTTCGCCATCGCGCTCAACCTGCTGTTCCGCATCGGTATCCGCCAGGAAGCCAGCGTGCCGGTGAAGCGGGGCGACAACGCGTTCGAGACCGCGACCGAGTTCCTGGAGCGGCAGGGCGACCTGTGGGGCGCGCGGCGCGACGTGGTGGCTGCGGCGATTCCGCTCGCCGCCGAGGCCGCCGAGATGCTGCTCGACAACGACCTCGCCACTGGCGACGTGGAGATGCGGGCGCATTTCGACGAGATGAATTTCGACGTTTCGCTGCTCTACAACGGCGAGCCGATCGAAGTGCCAAGCCTGCGTCCCTCGCCGGAAGCCCTGCTGGGCGACGCCCATGAGGTGGCGCGCTTCGTCGGCTACATGCTGAGCAAGCGCGCGGACCGTCTGGTGCTTGGCCGCGAGGGCGAACGGCAGGTGCTGACCCTGCGCATGGAGCACTGAGCGCGGTATCGCGCCTGTGCTTGCGTGCCCTTGGCCTTGTCGGCTAATCCTGACGCGGTGCGAAAGGCACAGGCGCGTGCAGGTGGTTCGGAGTTTCGATGCAGATAGACCGTTCCATTGAGAATGCCGTCGTGGTGACGACGGTGAAGGGCCGGCTGGACAGCTCCAGTGCCCAGCGGCTCGACGAGGTTCTGGCGGCAATCCCGGAGGGCAGCAGCGGCGTGCTGCTCGATTTCGCCGAGCTGGTCTTCATCTCGTCGGCGGGCCTGCGCGTCGTGCTGAAGGCGGCCAAGCTCGCGCGCGGCGCCAGCATTCCGCTCGCCGTGTGCGGCCTCAGCCCGCAGGTGCACGAGGTGTTCGAGGTAAGCGGCTTCTCCGCCCTCATCCCCATCCACCAGAGCCGCGAAACCGCGCTGGCGGCGCTGACCTAGCGGCGCCTTCCGGGCGATGTCGAGGGCGGAGACATGATCGACAACGGGATCGACATCCGCCTCGACAACGACCTTTCGGAGATGGAGCGTCTCGGCGCGGCGCTCGACGCCTATGCCGAAGCCTCCGGGCTGCCGGCCCGGGTCGCCTTCAATGTCAGCCTCGCCGTCGACGAGTTCGTCAGCAATGCCATCAATCACGGCTATGCCGACGGGCGACGCGGCGAGATCGCGGTTTCGCTCGCGCGCGAGGGCGACCGCCTGACGCTGGTGATCCGCGACGATGGCGATGCCTTCGACCCCTTCACCGCCCCGCCGCCCGATCTCGACGCGCCGATCGAGGATCGCCGTATCGGCGGGCTCGGCGTGCATCTGGTGCGCCGCTTCGCCGGCGGGTTTGCCTATGCGCGCGAGAACGGGTGCAACGTGGTGACGCTGCAATTCGATCTCGAAGGCGCCGATACGCCAGGCTGAGGGCGTTCAGCCGGCGGCGGAGCGGCGGGCCTGGCTCAAATCGTTCACCAGACGGCGCGCGAGCCATACGATGCGCTCGAACAGCACCGTCATGCGGAACAGCGCGTTCTGCGCCTCCGCGCCGACGTCTTCCTGCGAGGAGAGGCGCAGCCGCAGTTCCTCCATCAGCTTGTCGCGGTGACCGAGCAGGCTGAGCACCATATCGGGATCGTCCGCCGCCGGGTCCTCGGCATGGTCGGCCACGGTGCCGAGCAGGGCATGCAGCGCTTCCACCAGCCGGCCGGCGGCGGGGAGTGCACGCGCGCTGACGCTGGCATCGGCGAGTTCCGCCAGAGCCTCGTGCAAGGCGCTGGCATTGACGGCGGCATCCTCCAGCAGCAGAGCGGTGGCGACCTGCGGGCGGGTCGGCTGGTTGTCGAGCAGCGAGGTCAGATAGGCCCGGATCGCGCCGGCCAGCGTCACGCCGGCGGTGCGCAGCACGGCCGGGGAGGGGGCCGCGAGGTCCGGCTCGTCGCGTATGTGGTCCAGCATCTGCGGCAGGCGCGCGCTCAGGCGGCCGAGCTCGTGCAAGGTGAGGTCGAGCGCGGCGGCCGGGTCGTTCAGCGCCTCGCGCATCAGAAAGGCCGGCTGCGCCAGCGTCTCGACCGCGGGCACCGGCATCAGGCGCAGCATCAGCCGGCGCGTCGGTTCCTCGATCAGGCTCGCCCCGGCGGCGCCGACGATCTGCGCCAGCAGGAACAGGATGGCGAGCTGCCCGTCCGGCGCGCTGCCGGCCAGACCCAGCAGGCTCGCGCCCGGCCCCGGATAGAGCGCGGCGAAGGTGGCGACGACGGCGAGGAACAGCGCGCCGATGCCCTTCTGCGCGACCTGAAGCGCGAAGGCGAGGCGCCCGGCCGTGGTCTCGCCGGGGATCAGCACCGCATTGTTGATCATGCCGGCGGCATTGGCGCCCGCGACCAGCGGCAGTGCGGCCGGCAGGTCGAGCAGCCCGCCGCTCATCGCCGCGACCGCGATGGCCGCCGACACCGAGGAGGATTGCGAGACGCAGGAGAAAATCGCGCCGATCAGCGCGAGCACCAGCGGCTGGTCGAGCGCGGCCTCCCACCACGGCAGGTGCATCAGCCCGTCGCGGATCGGACCGACGGCGAGCGCGACCAGATGCATGCCGAACAGCAGCATGGCGGCGCCGAGCGCGGCTTCCATGGCATGCTTGAGGCTCTCGCGCTTTACCAGCTTGAAATAGCTGGCGAAACCCGCCGCGCCGATGACGATGCCGGCGGCGATCGAGGTGTCGAACGCCACCAGAAGCGGCAGCAGCGCCGTGCCGACATTGGCCCAGACCGGAGCCAGCAGCACCGTGCTGCCGGTGAGGATGCCGGCCCTCACGAAGGAGACCACGATCCACGACACGGCGGTGGAGCTCTGCGTCACCGCGCCGGCGATGGTGCCGCCGATAGCGCAGCTCATCCGGCCGCGCAGGGCGCGGGCAAAGGCGGCGCGTGCGCGCCGGCCCATGAGCGGCACGAGGTTGGCGGAGAGCGCCCTCACGCCGATGAAGAACAGGCCGAGCCCGGCGAGGAGCTCCGAAATCGTGGCAAGGGCACTCAACGCGCAACACCCGATGGGTCTGGGTTTCGATCCGAGGACGCTCGATCCGGCGGCAGCGCGCCGTGCCGGCGCCGCATCGGCCGGGAGGGATTAGCAATCGGCGCGCCAAGCCGCTCGGACAGCGACTCCGGTGATGTGCAACGCGCGCGTGACGTTCTGACGACAGTGCTGCGAACGTCCTCGCGCACGGCCGGACGCCGCATCCTCACCCGGGAAGGCCCAGCCGCGCCCGGATTTTTTCGAGCAGGCGCGGCAGGTCCACGGGCTTGGTGTCGAAATCATCGCACCCCGCCGCCATCGCCTCCTCGCGGTCCTGCGCCATGGCGTGGGCGGTGAGCGCGATCACTGGGATCGCAGCGGTTTCCGGGTTGGCCTTCACCCGCCGCGTCGCCTCCCAGCCGTCGAGCACCGGCAGGCTCATATCCATCAGGATGAGATCGGGCTTGCCGGAGAGCGCGAGGTCGACGCCCTCCTGCCCGTTTACCGCCACGATCACCTCGAAGCCGTTGCGCGACAGCCGTCGCGAGAGCATGTCGCGGTTCAGCTCATTGTCCTCGACCAGCAGGATGCGGCTCATCAGGTCTCCTCCACATGGGAACGCCCGGCCGTGCCACGCCCGGCGATCGCCGCCAGAGCGGCGCCGAGCGTGCCGATGGGCTGTGCGCTTTTGCTCAGGATCAGCAGCGTGTTGCGGGCGAGGAAGTTGCGCTCCTCGGCCGTCAGCTCCTTGGCGGTGAGCACCACGATCGGCAGTTCGGTAAATTTCGGCATGCCGCGCACCCGCTCCAGGAATTCCATCCCGTCCATCACCGGCATCATCAGATCGAGCAGGATCAGCGCCGGGCGCGGATTGGCGGCGAGCCATTCCAGCGCCTCGCGCCCATTGCCGGCCTCCGCGACCTCGATGCCGAGGTCCTCGATGGTGGTGCGCACCATGGCGCGCACATCCGCGTCGTCATCGACCACCAGAATGGGCATCTCGCTGGCGGTGGGCGCGAACTTATGGATCAGCGCCAGCAGCCGGTGCCGGTCGATCGGCTTGGTCATGTATTCGGCCGCGCCGAGCGAATAGCCGAGGGTCCGGTCGTCGACGATGGTGAGCATGATCACCGGAATATGGTCGAGCGCCGGGTCGGACTTCATGATGCCGAGCACCGACCAGCCGTCGATCTTGGGCATCATCACGTCGAGCGTCACGATGTCCGGCGGCTCGCGGCGCATGATCTCCAGCGCCTCGTGCCCGTCATGGGCGTGGATCAGGTGGTAGCCTTCCTTGCCGAGCGTGGCGGCCAGCACCTCGTGGACCGCCGCGTCGTCATCCACCACCAGAACGGTGATGGCGCCGTGGCGCACCTTGTCGAGGGCGGAAGGCTCCGGCAGTTCGTCCGGCGTCGCCACCGGGCGGCCGGCGACGTCCTGCGGCAGGCGGATGGTGAAGGTGGCGCCCTCGCCGGGTGCGCTCGTCACCTCGATGGTGCCGCCGAGCATGGCGACGAAATGCTTGGTGATGGTGAGGCCGAGCCCGGTGCCGCCGAAATTGCGCGTGGTGGAGGCGTCGGCTTGCGTGAACGCCTGGAACAGCCGGCCCATCTGCTCCTCGCTCATGCCGATGCCGCTATCGCTGACCGAGAGCCGCACCTCCTCGCCACCCTCGGCGGTGGGCACGCGCGCCAGCGAGAGCGTGACCTTTCCTTCCTTGGTGAACTTGGCGGCGTTGCTCAAGAGGTTGATCAGGCTCTGCTTGAGCTTGGTCAGGTCGGTGCGCACCGAGCCGATATCGGGCGGGCAGTCGATGACGAGGCTGTTGGCGTTCTTCTTCATCATGGGCGAGACGATGGTCTTCACCTCGTCCACCAGCCGGGTCAGGAAAACCTGCTCCAGATACACGTCCATCCGGCCCGCCTCGATCTTGGACAAATCGAGGATGTCGTTGATCAGGCCGAGCAGGTGCTTGCCGGCGCCCTGGATCTTTTCGAGGTCGGCGACGAGGGCGTCGTTGCCGTCGTCGCGCGCGTCCTCCTGCAGGATTTCGCTGTAGCCGATGATGGCGTTGAGCGGGGTGCGCAACTCGTGGCTCATATTGGCGAGGAAGGCGCTCTTGACCTGGCTGGCCGATTCCGCCGCTTCCTTGGCCTCGCGCAGCTCGTCCTCCATGCGCACGCGGTCGGAAATATCGGAGACGGTGGCGATGATGGAGGGATCATCCATGAAGTCGAGCGCGCCGCCGAACACCATGGTGTAGCAGGTGGTGCCGTCTTGCTTCACGAAGGAGAATTCCTGCGGACCGGTCGGCAGGCGGCCCATGACGTCGCCGAACTCGCGGCCTTTCTCGGGGTCGTCCAGCAGCCCCTCGATCGACTTGCCGATGAACTGAGCGGCGTCCTTGCGGAACATGCGGGCGAAGCACGGATTCACATGGCGGATGATCCGGCTCGGCCAGGCGACGATGACAAGGCCGACCGGGGCGGCGCCGTCGATCTGGCGCAGCCGCTCCTCTTCGTCCTTGAGCTTCTGCTCGGCGCGCTTGCGCTCCGTGATGTCGGTGTAGATCGCGATGAAGCCGCCGCCGGGGATCGGATCGCGCCGCACCTCCAGCACCGTGCCATCCGGGCGCACCCGCTCGAACTGGTGGGAGTGGTCGAGCTCCTTCAGCCGCTTCGCCAGCAGCACCTCGACATCGGCATCGCCGAACTCGCCGCGCCCGTGCAGGTAGCGGATATAGTCGGAGAAGGTGTGCTCGGTGCCGAGGAATTCGTCCGGCATGTCGAGATATTCGCGGAACAGCGGATTCCAGGTCACCAGCCGATGCCGCGCATCATACATGGCGACACCCTGGGCCATGTTTTCCAGCGTGGCGCGCAGCAAGGTGAGCTCCCGCCCGCTGGCGCCGCCGTCATCCGTCGCCAGGTCCTCGGGCTTCGCCACCCGTCCGATCTCGGTTCCCATGTTTCCTATCCCCCAAGGCCGTTCGGAATGTGCGGGAATTACGCCGACGCATCCAGCGCCACCAGGAAGGCGGCCATGTCGTCGAAAGCAGGCTGCCCGGCCTCGAAGGCGCGGACCTCGGCGGCGAGGCGCGGCAGCGTGTCGGCGGACAGCCCCGGCGTCGCGGCGAGGAAGCGGGCGATCGGCTCCTCGCCGTAAAGCTCGCCCGCTGGGTCCTGCGCCTCGGTGAAACCGTCAGTGAGGGCGAGCAGGCTGTCGCCCGGCGCCAGCTCGATCGCGCCGGCACGATAGGCGATGCCGTCCGCGACGCCGAGCGGCGGGCCGCTCAGGACTTCGAGCCGCAGCACCTCGCCATCGGCCCGGCGCAGGAAGGGCGGCACATGGCCGGCGCGGACATAGGCGAGGCGGCGCGTATCGAGATCGAGCGTGGCGAGGAACAGGGTGACGAACATGCAATTGGCATTGCCAACCGCGAGCGCGTCGTTAACCAGCGCCACTGCGCGCTCCGGCCGGGCGAACAATTCGCCGGAATCGGGACGCGCCGCCAGCGCGCGGAACATGGCATGGGTGCGCGCCATGACCAGCGCCGCGCCTGCGCCCTTGTCGGAGACGTCGCCGACCAGCATGGCGAGCTTGTCGCCGTCCACGGCGAAATAATCCACCAGGTCGCCGCCCACCTCCTTGGCCGGCTCCAGCATCGCCGCGACGCGCAGCCGGCTGCCGCCGAGCGGGGCACTCAGGCGCGGCGGGGCGAGGGCGAGCTGCAGCGTGCGGGCCTCGGCGAGTTCGACCTGCTTGCGCTTCAGCTCGTCGCGGGTGCGGTCGCGCAGCGCCTTCTTTTCCAGCGTCGCGAGCACGCGGGCGCGCAGCAAGGTCGGGTTGAACGGCTTGAACAGGAAGTCGTCGGCGCCGAGTTCGACGCACCGCACCAGCGGCTCGATGTCGTTCAGCGCCGAGACCACGACCACCGGCAGATCGTTGATCCGCCCGTCGGCCTTGAGCTGCTCCAGCACGCCGAATCCGTCCAGTACCGGCATCATGATGTCGAGCAGCACGAGGTCGAAGGCGCGCCGGTCGATGGCCGCCAGCGCCTCGACGCCGTTCTCGGCCTCCTCGATCTGGGAAAATCCCATGCGCCTGAGGCGACGGGACAGCAGGTCGCGATTCTCGGCGACATCGTCGACGACGAGAATGGCGGTATGCGTGTCGGCCATGGCGCTGATTCCGTTGCCGTTGGTGCGGGCGGCGCGCAAACGCGTCGCTTCCGCCCGGCGCCTGCCCTGCCAAGTTCATGGGCGGACGGACTTTCTTCGATCCGGGCGACCAAGTCCAGCGTGGCGGCAGCGGTCGATGGCGAGAAAGCCGCTTTGCCAGCGCGCCGTCATTGGCGATGATGGGCGGGCCGGCGTCCCGCCCGGAATCGGTCTATTCAATGCTGTCACGCTTTCTCCGCCATCCGGTCCTGCTCATCGTCGCGGCAGTGCTCACGCTGTTCGCGCTCTACGAAATCAGCGTCCGCTATTTCGCCTATACCGGCGACGCCTATGTCGACAGCAATGTGGTGGTGATCGCCTCGCAGGTCGCCGGCCCGATCTCTGAACTTCTGGTGCAGGACAATGAACCGGTGACCGCCGGGCAGGTGCTGTTCCGCATCGACCAGACCCCGTTCGCGCTCAAGGTGAAGGAGCGCGAATCGGCGCTCGCCCAGGCGCAGGCCGATCTGGCGCTCGCCAATGACGAGGTGAGCGCGGCCAAGGCCACCATCGCCTCCGCCCAGGCGGTGGCCACCAATGCCAACGAGACACTGGCGCGGGTGCGCTCGCTCGCCAAGGACGGCTTCTCGCCGGAGGCCCAGCTCGACGTGGCGACCCGCGACGTCGCGACCGCCAATGCCGCCGTGCAGGTGGCGGACTCCGCGCTCAGCGTCGCCACCCGCCGCGTGGCGGTGGCCACTGCCGACATCGCCAATGCCGAGGCGTCGCTCGCCACCGCGCAATACGACCTCTCCAAGACCGTGGTGAGCGCGCCCGCGCCGGGCCGGGTGACGCCCTTCGTTATCCGGGTCGGCGACTACATGGAACGCGGCACCAAGGTGGTGGCCATCATCACCCCGGAGCGGCGGCGCGTGGTCGCCAACATGGCCGAGCGCCATCTTGCGCGCGTGGCGCTGGGCCAGCGGGTCTGGCTGACGCTTGGCTCCGATCCGTGGGTGATCCATGGCGGCCACGTCACCGGCATTTCGCCCGGCGTGGCGCGCCAGGAGGGCGAGGTGCAGGTGCTGCCCTATGTCGAGCCGTCCACCGACTGGGTGCGGCTGCCGCGGCGCTTCCCGGTGGAGGTGACGCTGGACGACTGGCCCGAGGATCTCGGCCTGTTCCTCGGCGCCGATGCCCGCGTGCTGATCTGGTTCTGAGCGGGGAGGGGGCGATGGACGACATCTCCCGCCAGGCCCTCGCCACCGCGGTCGGCGTGATCGTCGCGGTCTACATCGCGCTGTGGATGGGGCTGGAGCAGCCCTACTGGGCCGCGCTCAGCGTGATGATCATCTCCAACACCGACCGCGACGCGCTGTTCACCAAGGGGGTGCTGCGGGTGGTCGGCACCATTGTCGGGGTCACCACCGGCTATGTCGCCGCGCTGTGGAGCGAGCAACTGCCGCCGGCGCAGCTCGTGCTGGTCGCGCTGGCGGCGGGCATCGGCACCTATGGCCGACAGCGCAGCGCCTATGGCTATGCCTGGTTCTACGGTGCGCTGACCTTCATGCTGATGATTGCCTGCGCCATGACCACGCCGGACCAGATTTATTCCTTCGCCTGGTATCGCTGCTACGAAATCGTCATCGGGGTGACGGTCGCTACGCTGGCGAACTGGGCGATCGGGCCGGGCGAGCGGAGCCTGCCGCACGGCCTGGTCCCGCAGCCCGCCGCAGCCACGCCCGAGAGCGCGCTCAAGCAGGCCGCCATCGGCGCGCTGGGCGTGGTCACCATCGTGATCGTGTGGTCGCTGTTCAACCTGCCGCAGCTCGTGCAGGTGCTGATTTCGAGCCTGATCATCGTCGACGCCAACCCCGCCGCCTCGCGCCATCGCGGCTGGCAGCGCATTCTGGGCTGCATCATCGGGGGCACCACGGCGCTGGTGATCATCTGGATCGACGCCGTGCACATCTGGTGGTGGACCATCAGCATGGGGCTCGGCGTGTTCACTTTTGCGCGGATGCATCTGGGCAAGACGCCCAATGCCTATATCGGCACCCAGTCCGCCATTGCGCTCTTGGTCACCATGGTCGGCACCGGCCCGCCGGTCAGCATCCTGCCGCCGATCGACCGGCTGATCGGCATCGTGATCGGGGTGAGCATCATGACGGTGGTGATCTGGGCGTTCAACGCCCGGCCCGCCGAGCCGGCCAAAGCCTCGGCCTAATCGCCGGCTGGCGGCGTGACCGGCGGCACCAGCCGGTCGAGCACGTCGCCGGCCTCCTCACCCGCGCGCACCAGATGCCAGCGGCCCGGTTCGTTCGAGGAAATCGTCACCACGGCGTTCTTCGGGCAGACGTCGAGGCAGGAGACCTCGACCACGGCGACGCGCGCGCCCTTGCGGCGCGCCTTCTTCTGAGGTTTGGCCCCCTCGCGGCGGGCGATCTCGGCGCGCAGCGCCTTGGGCAGGCTGTGCTTGCCATCGGGACCGAAGCCGCCGTCGAGCTTCTTCGCGCATTTGCGGCACACCAGCACGATGTCCGTCCAGTCGGATCGTATCGGTTTCATCGCGCCGCTCGCCTCGTCATGGCCAGCCCTGTGCCATGGCGGCGAGAAAATGGGAAGGCCAGCGGGAAGGTAGGCCGGCTGGAAGATCGGGCACCCGAAGCACGCAAGGGGGCGGGACGGCCCCGGGCTGCGCTCTGTGTCTTCCAGCCGGCCGGAGGCCCGTCCTACAGGTAGGGGACCTGCAGGGTCGGACGGGCCTCAGGGGTGGCTCACTCCGCGGCGGCGGGGTGAGCGATGTGGGCCTCGCCGTGCTGGCGCAGCGGGCGGTTGCCGGTGAGCAGCCGCAGCAGCACGTAGAACACGGGGGTAAGGAACAGGCCGAAGAAGGTCACGCCGATCATCCCGGAGAACACCGCGATGCCCATGGCCTGCCGCATCTCCGCCCCGGCGCCGGTGGAGAGCACCAGCGGCAGCACGCCCATGATGAAGGCGAAGGAGGTCATCAGGATCGGCCGCAGGCGCAGCCGGCTGGCCTCGATCGCCGCTTCCACCGGCGTGCGGCCCTGGAACTCCAACTCGCGGGCGAATTCGACGATCAGGATCGCGTTCTTCGCCGAGAGGCCGACAAGGACCACGAGGCCGATCTGCGTGAACACATTGTTGTCCCCGCCGCCGAGCCAGACGCCGAACAGCGCCGCGAGCAGGCCCATCGGCACGATCAGGATGATCGCGATCGGCAGCGTCAGGCTTTCATACTGCGCCGCCAGCACCAGGAAGACGAGCAGGATGGCGAGCGGGAACACCAGTGTTGCGGAATTGCCGGCGAGAATTTCCTGATAGGTCAGGTCGGTCCATTCGAAATCGAAGCCGGGCGGAAGCACCTCTTTGGCGATCCGCGCCGCCGCGTCCTGCGCCTGTCCCGAGGAATAACCCGGGGCGGGCGAGGCATTGAAGTCGGCGGTGAGGAAGCCGTTATAGCGCATGGCGCGTTCCGGCCCGGCGGTCGGCTCCACCTTCAAGAGCGCCGACAGCGGGATCATCTCGCCGCTGACGGAGCGAACCTTGAGCTTGCCTATGTCTTCAGCCCGCGCCCGGAACGGCGCATCGGCCTGCACGCGCACCGAATAGGTGCGGCCGAACTTGTTGAAGTCGTTCACGTAGAGCGAGCCGAGATAAACCTGCAGCGTCTCGAACACCGACTGGATCGGCACGCCGAGCTGGCGAGCCTTGGTGCGGTCGACATTGGCGAAGAGCTGCGGCACGTTCACCTGGAAGGTGGTGAACTGACCCACCAGTTCCGGCGCCGCCATCGCCTTGGCCATGAAAGCGTTGGTCACCTGCGCCAACTCCTCATAGCCGCGCCCGGCACGGTCCTCGATCTGCATCTTGAAGCCGCCGACCACGCCAAGGCCCTGCACCGGAGGCGGGGGGAACATGGCGATGAAGGCGTCCTGGATCGCGCCGTACTTCTGGTTCAGCTTCATAGCGATGGCGCCGGCGGAGAGCGACGGATCCTTGCGGTCCTCGAACGGCGCCAGTGTCGAGAACACGATGCCGGCATTGGATGAGTTGGAGAAGCCGGCGATCGACAGGCCGGGGAAGGCGACCGCGTTGGCGACGCCCGGTTCGGCCAGCGTGATCTCCGTCATCCGGCGGATCACCTCTTCCGTGCGGTCCAGCGTGGCGCCGTCGGGAAGCTGGGCGAAGCCGACCAGATATTGCTTGTCCTGCGCCGGCACGAAGCCCGAGGGCACCGCCTGGAACAGCCACCACGTCGCCCCCAGCATCACGGCGTAAAACACCATGACGAGGCTCTTGGCCTTCAGCGTGCCGCGCACGCCGGCGCCATAGCCGTGCGAACCGCGCGCGAACACATAGTTGAAGCCGCGGAAGAACCAGCCGAGCAGGAAGTTGATCACACGCTGCAGCCGGTCCGGCTCGGCATGGTGGCCCTTCAGGAGCAGGGCGGCCAGCGCCGGTGACAGGGTGAGCGAGTTGATCGCCGAGATCACCGTCGAGATCGCGATGGTGAGCGCGAACTGGCGGTAGAACTGGCCGGTGAGGCCGGTGATGAAGGCGAGCGGCACGAACACCGCGACCAGCACCAGCGCGATGGCGATGATGGGACCGGAGACCTCGCTCATGGCCTGATAGGAGGCCTCGCGCGGGGACAATCCGTTCTCGATGTTGCGCTCGACATTCTCCACCACCACGATCGCGTCATCGACCACGATGCCGATGGCGAGCACCAGCCCGAACAGGCTGAGCGCGTTGATGGAGAAGCCGAACAGATACATGATCGCGAAGGTGCCGACGATCGACACCGGCACGGCGAGCAGCGGGATAATGGAGGCGCGCCAGGTCTGCAGGAACACCACGACCACGATCACGACCAGCAGCACCGCCTCGAACAGCGTGTGCACCACCGCCTCGATCGAGGCGTCGACGAAGCGGGTCGTGTCGTAGACGATGGCGTAGTCGACGCCTTCCGGCATCGTCTGCTTCACCTCTTCCATCGTCTTGCGGACGTTCTCGGCAATTTCCAGCGCGTTGGAGCCCGGCGCCTGGAACACGCCGATGCCGACCGCCTGCTTGTTGTCCAGCAGCGAGCGCAGCGCATAGTCGGCGGCGCCGAGTTCGATGCGCGCGATATCGCGCAGGCGCACCACCTGCCCGTCGGCGCCGGTCTTCACAACGATGTCGCCGAATTCCTCTTCGGTCTCCAGACGACCTTGCGCATTGACGGAAAGCTGGAGATCGACGCCCTCGGCCGCCGGGGACGCGCCGACGATGCCGGCGGCGGCCTGCACGTTCTGCGCGCGGATTTCATTGGCGACATCGCCGGCGGAGAGCCCGTGCTCGGCAATTTTCTGCGGGTCCAGCCAGACGCGCATCGAGTAGTCGCCGGCGCCGAAGATGTCGATCTGGCCGACGCCGCCGATGCGGGCGAGCCGGTCCTTCACGTTCAGCACGGCGTAGTTGCGCAGATAGGTGATGTCGTAGCGGTCGTTCGGCGAGACCAGATGCACGACCATGATGAAGTTGGGCGAGCTCTTGGCAGTGGTCACGCCCAGGCTGCGCACTTCCTCAGGCAGGCGCGGCTCGGCCTGGCTGACGCGGTTCTGCACCAGCTGCGTCGCCTTGTCGGGATCGGTGCCCAGCTTGAAGGTGACGGTCAGCGTCATCACGCCGTCGGTGGTCGCCTGGGAGGACATGTAGAGCATGTCCTCGACGCCGTTGATCGCCTCCTCGATCGGGGTGGCGACGGTGGCGGCGATCACCTTCGGGTTGGCGCCGGGATAGGTGGCGCGCACGATCACCTGCGGCGGCACGACCTCGGGATATTCCGAGATCGGCATCACACGCAGCGCCAGCAGGCCGGCGAGGAAGATCAGGACCGACAGCACCCCGGCGAAGATTGGCCGGTCGATGAAGAATCGGGACAAGTTCATGGCGTCCTCCCCTCAAGGGGGTGTCGGAAGAAGCCGCTCAGCGCGCGGCGACGTCAGCGTTGCGGGAATCGGCTTGCGGGGCGCGGGCGGTCTGCATCGGCACGACCTCCGGGGCGAGCAGGGCGCCGGGGCGCACGCGCTGGAGGCCGTTCACCACCACGCGCTCGCCTTCGGACAGGCCCTTTGTCACGACCCGCAGCCCGTCCGAAGTGGAGCCGAGCTTGACCTCGCGATAGGAAGCCTTGTTGTCGGCATCGACCACGAACACGAACTTCTTGTCCTGATCGGTGCCGACGGCGCGCTCATTGATCACCAGCGCCGGCTCGGTCTTGCCGCGGCCCATGCGCACCCGGGCGAACTGGCCGGGTACGAGGCGGCCGTCGGCATTGTCGAACACTGCGCGCAGCCGGAAGGTGCCGGTGGCGGCGTCGACCTGGTTGTCGACGAGCTGGAGGCGCCCGCTCACCGGCTTGCCGCCGGTGGTCGCGGTGGTGATCTCGACCGGAATGCGGTCGATCTGGCTCAGCACGTCGCCATCGCCGAGCGTGGCCAGCGCCTCGCTCACCGCGTTCTCGTCCGCCGCGAAGCCGACATAGATCGGGTTGACCGAGACCAGCGTGGTGAGGACCGGGGAGGTCGGGCCGGCGGCGACCAGGTTGCCGACGGTGACGTCGATGCGGCCGACGCGCCCGTCCACCGGGGCGCGGACCTCAGTGTAGCCGAGATCGAGCCGGGCGGTCTGCACGTCCGCCTGCGCGGCGCGCAGATTGGCCTGCGCTTCCTTGTAGTTGTTGGTGCGCTGGTCGAGGTCCTGCACCGAGACGACGCGCGAATCCACCAGCCGCTGGCCGCGGTCGAGTTCGTTCTTGGTGAAGAGCAGCCGGGCTTCGGCGGCGGCGGCCTGCGCCTCCGCGCGGTCGAGTTCGGCCTTGAACGGCTCGGGGTCGATGGTGACCAGCAGGTCACCCTGCTTCACCAGCGCGCCCTCGCGGAAATGCACCGACTTCACCGCCCCGGCGACGCGCGGGCGGATGTCAACGCGCTCCACGGCGCTCAGCCGGCCGGAGAATTCGTCCCAGCGCATGGTGTCGCGGGCCTGAAGCACCGCGACCGAGACCGGGGTGGCGGGCGGGGCGGCGCTCGCCGCCGGCGCGGGATCGGTCGCCAGTGCGCGGTCGCCAATGCCGGCAAGCACCACGGCCGCGCCGATGATCACGGCGGCGGTGACGATGGCGAGGCCGGCGCCGGGACGGCGGCGCGGGCGCAGCGGGGCAAGACCGTTCAGAATATCGCGGGCGATATCAGCGTGCTCGATCCTGTCGTCTGCGTCGAGGCGGGGGTCACTGTGGGTCATGGCAAATCTCCGGCTCTAGGCCCGAATGGTGCGAATAGGCGCGACGGCGTTGGCCGTCAGAAAGGTCTCGAACAGCCGGCGCAGCGCGACGGCCCAGGGAGGCAGGCTCGCGGCGTCCGGCGGGCCGTCCTGCGGCAGGTCGGCCGTATCGGCGAGGACATGGCTTTCGACCGGGACGCCGCAGGCCTGAAGCCGGCGGCCATAGTCGAGGCCCTCATCCCGCGTGGGGCATTTGTCGCATGTGACGATCATGGCGGGAGCGACACCGCCGAGGCGGCGCGACCCCAGCGGGGCGGCGTAGGGATGGGCGGCTTTGTCGGCGGTGCCGAGATAATCGTGCCAGCCATCGGCCCATTTGCACCCGGCGGCGCCGGCCGCGGCGGCATGGATCGATTTCGAGCCGAGATTGGGGTCGAGCATCGGCGCCAGCAGGATCTGACCGGCGACGGGGGGGTGGTTCTGGTCGCGGGCCATCAGCGTCAGCGCGGTGGCGATGTTGGCGCCGCCTTCCTCACCAGCCACGAACAGCTTGGCCCCGCGCCCCGCCCAGCGGGCACGCTCACGATGCAGCAGGCCGAGCGCGGCGAAGCTGACATTCAGCGCGGCGGGGAAGGGGTGCTCGGGAGCGAGCGGGTAGTCGAGCGAGACCACCACCGCGCCGGCTTCCGCCATGGCGCGGCAGATATAGGCGCTGCAATCGAGGTCGCCGCAGGTGAAGGTGCCGCCATGCAGATGCAGCACCAGCGGCGCCGGACGCGGCGACGCGGCGGAACGGTAGACGCGGACCGGCCAGGCCGTCCCGTCCAGTTCCAGCTTGTCTTCGGTCCATAAAGCCGACATGGCGCTCACCATCTGCGGGGACGGCAGCCCAGTGCCACCCGATTTCCCCTGTTGCAGTGCGGCGAAAACTAGTGCGCATGATCTGGCGAAAAATACCGGATTTCGCATATCATTATTCACATATGGAAATAATCCAGCAGCAAGCCGAGGGTGCGCATGGATCAGATCGCCGCGATGCGGGCCTTTGTCCGCGTGGTCGAAGCCGGGACTTTCACCCGGGCCTCGGACCTGCTGGAGATGCCGAAGCCGACGGTTACCAAGCTGATTCAACAGCTTGAGGCGCATCTGCACACCAAGCTGCTGAACCGCACCACCCGCCGCGTCGGCGTCACTCCGGACGGCGCCGCCTATTATGAGCGCGCGGTGGCGCTGCTCTCGGATCTCGACGAATTGGACGGCTCGATGTCTCACTCGCAGGCCAATCCTTCCGGCCGGCTGCGCGTGGATGTCGCGTCCTCGCTCGCCCTGTTCGTGCTGATCCCGGCGCTGCCGGAGTTCCATGCCCGCTATCCCGATATCCGGGTCGACCTCGGCGTCTCGGACCGCTCCGCCGATCTGCTCGCCGAGAATATCGACTGCGCGATACGCGGCGGCGACCTCGCCGACCCGACGCTGATCGCCCGGCGCATCGGTCAGGTGCAGCTCATGCTGTGCGCGACGCCGGGCTATCTTGAGCGCCACGGCACGCCGGCCCATCCGCTCGACCTTCAGGAGGGCCACGCCGTAGTGGGCTATTTCAACGCCCGTACCGGGCGTCACGGGCCGTTCAGCATGTCGCGCGGGGCGGAGAGCTACGATCTCAACCTGCCCTATGCGGTGGCCGTGAACGATTCCACCGCCTATCTCGCGGCGGCGCTGGCGGGGCTCGGCATCGCGCAGTCGATCGAGCCGATGATCGAGCCCTATCTGCGCGCCGGCCTGCTGGTGCCGGTGCTGCCGGAGTGGGTCGGCTCGCCCATCGTGCTTCATGTCGTCTACTCGCCGAACCGCCATCTGAGCAGCCGCCTGCGCGTGTTCGTCGACTGGGTGGCGGAGCTGTTTGCCTCCGCCAATGTCTATCGGCTGCGTCCGGGTTCGATGTTTCCGGGCTGACGCCGCCGGAGCCGGCCTTCCAAAAAGTCATTGATGAAGCACGCTTTTCGGCGTGTCGGGGATGAAGGTTTCCGCACATGTGCATGCGGGTGACCGCGGTTGACAGCCCAATAATATAGTGAATAGATAAACTAAATAGGAAAAGGATCCCTGCCGTGACTCCTGCGCTGTTCTCCCGATCTCCCCGCGCCGTCCTCGCAGCGCTCGCCCTCGGTGTGTTGGGTGCCTTCACGGTCGCCGCCGCGGCCGAGGATCGCCTGCCGACCACGGTGCCTGCCGGCACCAAGCTGGTGGTCGCCGACCAGAACGAGGCGCTTCAGACGCTGATGATCGCCTCCGGCCAGCATGCCAAGCTCGCAGCCTCGACCAGCTATGCCAATTTCATCGGCGGCCCGCAGATCCTCGAAGCGTTCCGCGCCGGCGCGCTCGATCTCGCCACGGTCGGCAACACCCCGCCGATCCAGGCTCAGGCCGCCGGCGAGGAAATCCTCATCGTGGCCGCCATCGTCACCGCGGAGCCTGACTACAAGTTCGCGCTGCGCCCCGGCCTCACGCTGACGACGCTGGAGGATCTGCGCGGCAAGCGGATCGCCTATGCCGAGGGCACCGGCCGCCAGCCCTTCGTACTGAACGCGCTCAAGAGCGCCGGTCTCACCCGCAAGGACGTCACGCTGGTGCCGTTGCGCTCCGGCGACATGCCGGACGCGGTGCGCGCCGGTCAGGTCGATGTTGCCCCGCTGAACGAGCCGCACTACTCGCGCTACCTTTCCGACTATGCCGGGCAGGGGCCGCTGGCCTTCCCCGACGCGGTCTATGACAAGCTGCCGCAGGGCCTCAATTATCTCTATGCCAGCGGCGCCTCGCTGCGCGACCCGGCCAAGGCCGCCGCGATCCGCGACTTCGTGATCCGGTGGATCGCCGCCAATCGCTGGCGCGATGCCGAGCCGGAGGCCTGGGTGCAGGCCTATTTCGTGCAGCGCCAGCGCCTCAAGCCGGAAGACGGCCGCGCCATCGTCGCCTCGGTCGGTCCGGCAAGCTTCCCGCTGCTCAGCGAGTTGATCGCCCGGCAGCAGGCATTGGTCGACCTGATCTACTCGGCCGGCGATCTGCCCAAGCACCTCGACGCCTCGAAGGAATTCGACCTGCGCTTTGACGAAGCGATCCGCACCGCCGGCGAATAGCCGCAAGCCGGGAAGGAAGTCTCGCCATGACCATACATG
Organism: Ancylobacter sp. G4_0304; assembly: GCF_047501495.1. NCBI lineage: Bacteria > Pseudomonadati > Pseudomonadota > Alphaproteobacteria > Hyphomicrobiales > Xanthobacteraceae > Ancylobacter > Ancylobacter sp. G4_0304. The sequence continues at coordinate 29,238 of NZ_JAZDRM010000022.1, forward strand.
CTCGCCCCTCCGACATCGCTTTCGCTCCGGCGATCCGACCCGCCGAGACGCCCGCGCGCCGCCGGCGCGTCGGCGGCTCGCCCCGGCTCACCCCGCGCAGCCTCGGCCCGGCCGGAATCCTGATCGGCCCGGCGCTGCTGGTGCTGGTCTGGGAGTTCGCCTCACAGGTCGGCTGGCTGTCGCCGCGCCTGCTGGCGGCGCCCTCGACCGCGGTGGTGACGGGCATCGAGATGATCGCGGACGGTTCGCTCAGCGACCATTTCCTCGCCTCGGCCTGGCGCGCCTATGCCGGGCTCGCCATCGGCCTGGCAGTCGGCGTGGCGCTGGCGCTGGTCTCCGGCCTGAGCCGGATCGGCGAGGCGACGGTGGACGGCACCGTGCAGGTCAAGCGCGCCGTGCCGACGCTGGCGCTCATCCCGCTGGCCATTCTGTGGCTCGGCATCGGCGAGGCGATGAAGGTCGCCATCATCGCCACCAGCGTGCTGGTGCCGGTCTACATCAACACCCATGCCGGCCTGCGCGGCATCGACATGCGCTATGTCGAACTCGCCCGCACGGTCGGACTCACCCGGCTGGAATTCGTGCGCAAGGTCGCACTGCCCGGGGCATTGCCCGGCTTCTTCACGGGGCTGCGGCTGGCGGTGACCGCCTGCTGGACCGCGCTGGTGGTCCTGGAGCAGATCAACACCACCGAGGGTGTCGGCTATCTGATGAACCGTGCCCGCGACTATGGGCAGACCGACATCATCGTGGTCGGCCTCGCCATCTACGCCACGCTGGGCCTCGCCTCGGATTTCGCCGTCCGCGCGCTTGAGCGCCGCGCGCTGGGCTATCGCAAGGTGATCGGCTCATGAGCGCCGCCGCTACCCTTGCTCCGGAACTTCACGGCTTCCCCGCCCCGCCCGTCGCCGTGCGTGTCCGCAATGTGGTGCGCCGCTTCAACGACCGCCCGGCGCTGGACGGCATTAACCTGGACATTCCGGCCGGCCAGTTCGTGGCATTGATCGGCAAGAGCGGCTCGGGCAAGAGCACGCTGCTGCGCGCCATCGCCGACCTCGACGAGGAAGTGGATGGCGGCGGCAGTATCGAAGCCCCGGCCAACCGCTCGGTGCTGTTCCAGGATTCGCGGCTGCTGCCCTGGCTGAGCGCCATCGACAACATCCGGCTCGGCCTGCGCGACCGCGATGCCCCGGCCCGCGCCGAGACCGCTCTGGCCGATGTCGGCCTCGCCGGCCGCAACGAAGCCTGGCCCAACCAGCTTTCCGGCGGCGAGCAGCAGCGCGTGGCGCTGGCGCGCTCTCTGGTGCGCAAGCCTGATCTGCTTCTGGCGGATGAGCCGTTCGGCGCGCTCGACGCGCTCACCCGCATCAAGATGCAGGAACTGCTGTTCCGGCTGTTCGGCGTCCACCGGCCGACCATCCTGCTGGTCACCCACGACGTCGACGAGGCCCTGCTGCTCGCCGAGCGCGTGCTGGTGATGGATCAGGGGCGGATCGCGCTGGACCTGCCGGTCGAGGCCGCCCATCCGCGCCGCAAGACCGATGCCGCCTTTGCGGCGCTCAGAACCACATTGCTCGGCGCGCTCGGCGTGTCCGAAACCCTCTGACCTCATAGGGAGACCGCGCACATGTCCCGCAAGCTGCATCTCAACCTGTTCGTACATGGGCGCGGTCACCACGAGACCGCCTGGCGCCATCCCGCCTCGACGCGGCGCGCGCTGACCGACATCGACTATTACCGCGAGCTGGCCCGCACCGCGGAGAAGGGGTTGTTCGACTCGCTGTTCCTCGCCGATGCGCTGGCGGTCGGCGACGAGGTGAGCCATGCCGCCAAGGGCGGGCTGGAGCCGATCACCACCCTCGCCGCGGTCGCAGGCGCGACCGAGCGCATCGGGCTGATCGGCACGGTCTCCACCACCTATACCGAGCCCTACAACCTCGCCCGCCAGTTCGCTTCGCTCGACCATATCAGCCATGGCCGCGCCGGTTGGAACATCGTCACCTCCTGGGTGCCCGGCGCCGGTCCGAATTTCGGCTATGACCACCAGATCGAACATGGCGAGCGTTATGAGCGCGCCTATGACTTCCTCGATGCGGTGACCAAGCTGTGGGACAGCTGGGCCGACGACGCGGTGCTCGACGACCGCGAGGGCGGGCGCTACGCCGACACCAGCCGGGTGAAGAAGATCAATCACGCCGGCCCCTATCACAAGGTCGCCGGCCCGCTGAACGTGCCGCGCTCGCCGCAGGGCCGCCCGGTCTATGTGCAGGCCGGCTCCTCGACCGCCGGCCGCCGCTTCGCCGCGCAATATGCCGAGGCGGTGTTCACCGCTCATCTGGAGAAGGCGACCGCGGTGGCCTTCTATGCCGACCTCAAGGGGCAGGCGGTCGGGCTCGGCCGCAGGGCGGACCAGATTCTGGTGCTGCCCGGCATCAGCGCCGTCATCGGTTCCACCGAGGCGGAGGCGAAGCGCCTGCAGCGCGACCTCGACGAGCTTTCCGACCCCAAGGTCGGGCTGGAGCGGCTGTCCGGCCGGTTCGGGGGCCATGATTTCTCCCATCTCGACCTCGACAAGGTGCTGACATTGGCGGACCTGCCGGACCCGGCGACGGTGCAGACCGCGCAGAGCCGCGCCCACGTCATCGCGGCGCTGGTCGAGCGCGAGAAGCCGACGCTGCGCCAGCTCCTGCACAGCCTCGCCGGCGCGCGCGGTCATTTCGCCATGGCCGGCACGCCGGAGCAGGTCGCCGACCTTATCGAGGACTGGTTCCGCTCCGGCGCCGCCGATGGCTTCAACGTGATGCCGCCGATCCTCCCGGCGCTTCTGGAAACCTTCATCGACGAGGTTGTGCCGCTGCTGCAGAAGCGCGGGCTGTTCCGCACCGAATATGAGGCGGACACGCTGCGCGGCCATTACGGGCTGGAGCGCCCCGGCAGCCAGTTCTTCGACGCGCCGGAAGCCCATGCCCCGGCGGCGTGATGCGGGCCGCGCCGCTTCCCTCGCGGCGAGGCTGTTCTCGCTCTCCCCTGCAGGGGAGGGAGCCATCAATGGATCGTCTGGACATCCCCGCATGACCTCCCCGAAAACGCTCGCCGAGAAGATCATCGATCGCCATCGCGTGACCGAGATCGAGGGCGAGAACCTCGTCTATGTCGACCGTCTTCTGGTTCATGAAGGCTCCAGCCACGCCTTCGCCGCGCTGGAGCGCGCGGGCCGCCCGGTGCATCGCCCCTTGCAGGTGATTTCCTGCGCCGATCATTACCTCCCGACCGGGAGCCGCATCGGCGGGGTGGCGGCGATCCCGGATCCGGCGATCCGCGATATGGTGCTGGGGCTCGGCCGCAATGCCGAGCGCCACGGCCTCGTCCATTTCGGGCCGGAGGACCCCAATCAGGGCATCCTCCATGTCGTGGCGCCGGAGCAGGGCATCACACAGCCGGGCCTGCTGATCGGCGGCGCGGATTCCCACACCACCACGCACGGCGCTTTCGGCTGCCTCGCCTTCGGCATCGGTGCCTCGGATGCGCTGCATGTGCTGGCGACGCAGGCGCTGTGGCTGCGCCGACCGAAGAACCTGCGGGTCAACCTCGACGGCGCGCTGCCTGCCCATGTCTCGGCGAAGGACATCAATCTCGCGCTGATCGCCCGGATCGGTGCCGGCGGTGCGATCGGGCACATCATCGAATATGCCGGCTCGGGTATTGCCGGCCTGTCGATGGAACAGCGCATGACCTTGTGCAACATGGCGGTGGAGGCGGGCGCCCGCGCCGGGCTCGTGGCGCCGGACGCCACCACCTTCGCTTATCTCGAAGGCCGCCAATTCGCGCCGAAGGGGGCGGACTGGGATGCCGCGCTTGCCTATTGGCGCACGCTGGTGAGCGATGAGGGCGCGGTGTTCGATCGCGAGGTGACCATCGATCTCGCCGCGCTGGCCCCGACCGTAACCTGGGGCACCAGCCCGGAGCACGCCATGGCCATTGATGGCCATATCCCCGACCCGGCCGCCATCGCCGATGCCGATGCCCGCCGTGAGGTGGAGGCCGCGCTCGACTATATGGGGCTGACGGCGGGAGCGCCGCTGACCTCGGTCGCCATCGACCGGGTGTTCATCGGCTCCTGCACCAATGCCCGGATCGAGGATCTGCGCGCCGCCGCCGCCATTGCCCGCCATGGCCGGGCCGTGGTGCCGACCTGGGTGGTGCCGGGGTCCAGCGCGGTGAAGCGGCAGGCCGAGCGCGAGGGGCTGGACGCGGTGTTCCGCGACGCCGGCTTCGAATGGCGCGAATCCGGCTGCTCGCTGTGCACCGCGATCAATGGCGACGTGCTCGCCGAATTCGAGCGCTGCGCTTCGACCAGCAACCGCAATTTCCGCGGCCGGCAGGGCACCAATGGGCGCACCCATCTCATCAGCCCGGCTATGGCGGCCGCCGCCGCGATCACCGGTCATCTCACCGATGTGCGCCGCTTCGAGGGAGAAGCCGCATGACGCCGATCACCCGGTTCAGCTCTCTGGCGGCGCCGTTCGACGAGCCGAATGTCGACACCAACCAGATCTGCCCGACGCGCTTCAACAAGATCCCGCGCGGGCCGCGCTTTGCGCAGATCCTGTTCCATGACCGCCGCTTCGACGCCGAGGGGCGCGAGAAGCCGGACTTCATCCTCAACCGCGCCCCCTACCGCGAGGCCGGCATTCTGGTGGCCGACCGCAATTTCGGCTGCGGCTCCTCGCGCGAGACCGCGGTCTATGCCCTGCTGGCCTTCGGCATCCGGGCCGTGGTGGCGTCGAGCTTCGGCGACATCTTCACCAATAACTGCTTCAAGAACGGCCTGCTGCCGATCATCCTACCCAACGAGACCTGCGTGGAACTGCGCGGGCAGCTTCACGATCAGGTCTGCGCCGAACTCCATGTCGATCTGGAGTCGCAGGTGGTGCGCGACGTGGCGGGCCGCACGCACCCGTTCGACATCCACCCGCTACGCAAGCGCAGCCTGCTGGCCGGGCTCGACGATCTGAGTCTCACCGAGAGCTTTTCGGCCGAGCTTGCGGCCTTCGAGACCGGCTATCGCCGCGACTTCCCCTGGCTGACACCGGCGGGCGCCGCCCCGTGACGCGCCCGCCGGCCGCTTTCAGTGCTGCATGCCGAGGAACTGCTTGAGTTCGGGCGTGCGGGGATTGGAGAACACCTCCGCCGGCGGCCCGATCTCGTGCACGCGGCCCTGATGCATGAACACGACGCGCGAGCACACATCGCGCGCGAAGCGCATCTCATGGGTGACCATGAGCAGCGTCATGCCTTCGCTTGCCAGCTCCTTCACCACGGCGAGCACTTCGTTCACCAGTTCCGGGTCGAGCGCCGAGGTGATCTCGTCGCACAGAAGCGCGATCGGCTGCATGGCGAGCGCGCGGGCGATGGCGACTCGCTGCTGCTGGCCGCCTGAGAGCTGATCCGGGTAGGCATCGAACTTGTGGCCGAGGCCGACGCGCTCCAGCATCTTCTTGGCCATCTCCTCCGCCTCGGCCTTCGCCGTCTTCTTCACCACCATCTGCGAAAGCATGACGTTCTTTCCCGCCGAGAGGTGCGGGAACAGGTTGAACTGCTGGAAGATCATCCCGACCTTGAGGCGCAGCGCCTTGAGGTGCAGTTCGTCCGGCAGCAACTGGGCGCCGGCGACCGAGATGGAGCCCTCGTCGATGGTCTCCAGCCCGTTGATGCAGCGCAGCAGCGTGGATTTGCCCGAGCCCGACTTGCCGATGATGGCGATCACCTCGCCGGGCGCGACGTCGATATTGATACCCTTGAGCACTTCGTTGTCGCCGAAGCGCTTCTTCACTTCAGTGATTTCGATGAGCGACATTGAGTTTCCTTTCGAGTACCTGGCTCGACCTGGAGAGGGGCCAACACAGGCAGAAATAGATGAGCGCGACGAAGCCGTAGACCGTGAAGGGCTGGAAGGTGGCGTTGGTCAGCACGGTGCCGGCCTTGGCGAGTTCGACGAAGCCGATGATCGAGGTCAGGGCCGTGCCCTTCACCACCTGCACCGAGAAGCCAACGGTGGGCGGCACGGCGATGCGCAGCGCCTGGGGCAGGATCACGTAGCGCATCTGCTGGAGGTAGCCCATGCCGAGGCTGGACGACGCCTCCCACTGACCTTTGGCGATGGACTCCACGCAGCCGCGCCAGATTTCGACGAGGAAGGCGGCGGTCCACAGGATCAGCGCCACCGCCGCCGCCAGCCAGGCCGGCACGTCGATGCCGAACAGGCCGAGGCCGAAAAAGGCGAGGAACAGCTGCATCAGCAGCGGCGTGCCCTGGAACAGCTCGATATAGACCTTGGTGAAGACCCGCCCCACGCGCCCGTTGCCGATACGCATCAGCAGCAGCAGCGCGCCGACGATGCCGCCGCCGATGAAGGAAACGATGGAGAGCACCACCGTCCAGCGCGCGGCGAGCAGTAGGTTGCGGAAAATGTCCCAGTCGGTGAATTCGTTCATCGCGCCCTCCTACCGGCCGGAACGCTTGGGAAAGAGCGACCAGCCGAGGCCGCGCAGCAACTGCCGCAGGGCGATGGCGAGCGCGAGATAGATCGCGGTCGAGACGAAATAGGCCTCGAAGGCGCGGAAGGTGCGCGACTGGATGAAGTTCGCCGCGAAGGTGAGGTCCTCCGCCGCGATCTGCGACACCGCCGCCGAACCCAGCATCACGATCACGATCTGCGAAGAGAGCGCCGGCCAGATGCGTTGCAGGGCGGGAATAAGCACCACGTACCAGAAGGTCTGGAACCGGCTCATGCCAAGGCTGGCCCCGGCCTCGAACTGGCCCTTTGGTGTCGCCTGAATGCCCGCGCGCACGATCTCGCAGCCATAGGCGCCGAGATTGATGATCATGGCGAGGTTCGCCGCTTCCAACTCGCCCAGCCGGAAGCCCAGCGAGGGCAGGCCGAAGAAGATGAAGAACAGCTGGATCAGGAACGGGGTGTTGCGGATCATCTCGACATAGGCGGTGACGACCGGGCGCAGCCATTTGGGCCCGAGCGCGCGGGCCCAGGCGCAGGCGACGCCGAGCGCCACCCCGAACACGCCGCCGACCAGCGTCAGCTCGACCGTGATGACGAGCCCCTTGAGCAGGACCGGCCAGTACTCGAACAGCCAGCCGTAATCGAACGCGTAGTTCATGAGGGTGAACTCCCGCTGCGAAGTGTTGGGATGAAAAGGGGAACGCCACGCCCTCGCCAAAAGAGGCGGGGATGCCTGGGGAGACGCCGATAACGACGTCGCTCAGGCTTGTCGTCATCCCGGCCAAAGAGCCGGGATCGTCTCATCGGAAGGATCGGCCCGCGATCCCGGAGACGGCCTTGCGGCCGTTCCGGGATGACGACGGTCTAGATCACAGCTCCGCCGGCAGCTTGGCGCCGAGCCACTTCTCGGAAATGGCGTTCAGCGCGCCATCCGCCTTGGCGCTCGTGATGATGGCGTTGACCTTCTCCAGCAGCGCCGGCTCGTTCTTGTTGAGCCCGATATAGCAGGGCGAGTTCTTGATCAGGAACTTGATCTCCGGGCGCTTGGGCGGGTTGCGCTCCAAGATTGCGGCAGCGACGACGTTGCCGGTCGCGACCAGTTCGACCTGGCCGGAAAGGAAGGCGGAGATGGTGCCGTTATTGTCCTCATAGCGCTTGATGGTGGCGCCGGCCGGAGCGATCTTGGTGAGCTCCAGGTCTTCCACCGCGCCGCGCGTCACGCCGATGGTCTTGCCGTCGAGGTCCTTGGCCTCCTTCACCGCGACGTCCGCCGGGGCGAACACGCCGTTGAAGAACGGGGCATAGGCGATCGAGAAGTCGATCACCTTCTCGCGGTCCGGATTCTTGCCGAGCGAGGAGATGACGAGATCGACCTTGTTGGTCTGGAGATAGGGGATGCGGTTGGCGCTGGTCACCGGCACCAGTTCCAGCTTCACGCCGAGCTTGTCGGCGATCAGCTTGGCGACATCGACGTCATAGCCCTTGGGCGCCATGTCCACGCCGACGCTGCCGAAGGGCGGGAAGTCCTGCGGCACGGCGATGCGGATGACCTTGTTGGCCTCGATGGTGGCGAGGGCATCAGCGCTGGCCGGGGCGGGCATCTGGGCGGCGCCGATGGCGAGCGCGCCGGCGAGGAGCGAGAGCAGGGTGCGGCGGTTCATCGTTCAGTCCTCTTTTGCATGACTGTGGGAATGGTGATGGGCGCCATTCGCGGCGCCGGGCATGGAAGGCGGGGCGCCGACGAAGGTCGACGGCGACAGAAGTTCGCGCAGGCCCGCGAGCGGGTCCGGCTTGGCGGTGAGGTCGAGGCCGGCCTCCACCTTCTGGATGTGCTCGTCCATCAGCCGGGCGGCGAGCGGAATGTCGCCGGCCTCCAGCGCCGCCACGATGTCCTCGTGGTCGTGGCTGGACTCCGCCGCCTTCTCGGTCGGCTGATAGAGCATTGAGATCAGCGTGGTCCGCGCCGTGAGGTCGCGGATGATTTCGGTCAGCAGCCGGTTGCCCAGCGCGTCGGCGAGGTGGATGTGGAAATCGCCGAGCAGGCATGCGCGGGAATGCACGTCGCCCGCCGCGATCGCCTCGCGCTCGATGGCGACGTGCTCCTTGAGGCTTTTCACCACGGCGGGCGGCACGGCGCGCAGCGTGTGCAGCAGGCCGGTCTCGATCACCCGCCGGGTCTGGAACGCCTCGCGCGCCTCGTCGGCGGAGGGCTCCACGACATACCAGCCGCGCCGCGCACTCACCTGCACCACGCCGCGCGTCTCCAGCCGCATCATCGCCTCGCGCACCCGGGTACGGGACACGCTGAACAGGTCGGCGAGCTTCTGCTCGCCGAGCCGCGTGCCTGGATTGATGCGCCCGGCAAGGATCGCCGAGAGGATGGCTTCTTCGATATTGGCGGCAGCCGGGTTCATCACGCTTGCTCACAAACTTGTATACAAGAATGTAAGCAAGCGCTGTGCCAAGCTGGGATCAAGGCGCCGCAACGCTTTGCGCATCAGCGCGCCCGTGCGCGGATCGTCCGGTCCGCCTACAGGAAATAATGAAAACGGCGCAGACCTTTGGAAGGGCTGCGCCGTCTGCGGCGACGGAATGAAATGAGTTCGGCTAATGGCGCGTCGAGGTTCGCGGCATCCGGCGACCTTGCGGCCTACTCCGCCGCCGCGCGCGCGTGGCCGAGGCGTTTGCCTATTTTTTCAACCAGTTCTTCCGCCGCGTCGGCGATCACCGTGCCGGGCGGGTAGATCGCCTCGGCGCCGGCCGCATGCACCGCGTCATAATCCTGCGGCGGCACCACGCCGCCCACCACGATCAAGATGTCCGGCCGCCCCTCCGCCGCCAGCGCGGCTTTCACTTCCGGCACCAGCGTCAGGTGGCCGGCGGCGAGTGAAGAGATGCCGATGACGTGGACGTCGTTCTCCACCGCCTGCCGGGCAGCTTCCTGCGGGGTGGCGAAGAGCGGGCCGATATCGACGTCGAAGCCGAGATCGGCGAAGGCCGAAGCGATCACCTTCTGCCCGCGATCATGCCCGTCCTGCCCGACCTTGGCGACGAGGATGCGTGGGCGCCGGCCTTCCTCGGTCTCGAATGCGGCGACGCGCGCGCGCACGCGCTCCACCTTGTCGCTCATGGCTCCCGCCTCCCGCCGATAAATGCCGGACACCGCGCGGATTTCCGCCCGGTGCCGGCCGAAGGCGCGCTCCAGCGCATCGGAAATCTCGCCCACCGTCGCCTTGGCGCGGGCGGCGTCGATAGCGAGCGCCAGCAGGTTGCCGTCGCCGCGCGCGCCATTCTCCAGCGCCTTGAGCGTCGCATCAACCGCCGTCGGGTCGCGCTCGGCCTTCAGACGATTGAGCTTGTCGAGCTGGGCGGCGCGCACCGCCGAATTGTCGACCTTGAGCACGTCGATGAGTTGCTCGCGCTCCGGCTTGTATTTGTTCACGCCGACCACGATCTGCGCGCCGGCATCGATGCGGGCCTGGGTGGTGGCGGCGGCTTCCTCGATGCGCAGCTTGGGGATGCCGGCCTCGATCGCCTTCGCCATGCCGCCGAGTTCCTCGACTTCGCGGATATGGCCGAGCGCCTTGGCGGCGAGGTCGGCGGTCAGCTTCTCGACATAGAACGAGCCGCCCCACGGATCGATCGCGCGGTTGGTGCCGCTTTCCTGCTGCAGCAGGATCTGCGTGTTGCGGGCGATGCGGGCGGAGAAGTCGGTCGGCAGCGCCAGCGCCTCGTCGAGCGCGTTGGTGTGCAGCGACTGGGTGTGGCCCTGCGTCGCCGCCATCGCCTCGACCATGGTGCGCATGACGTTGTTGAACACGTCCTGCGCGGTCAGGCTCCAGCCCGAGGTCTGGGAATGGGTGCGCAGCGGCAGCGACTTGGGGTTGGTCGCGCCCAGATCGGTCATCAGCTTCGCCCAGATCAGCCGGGCGGCCCGCAGCTTGGCGACTTCCATGAAGAAATTCATGCCAATCGCCCAGAAAAAGCTGAGACGCGGCGCGAAGCTGTCGATCGGCAGCCCCGCGCGGGCGCCGGCGCGGACATAGTCCACGCCGTCGGCCAGCGTGTAGGCGAGTTCAAGGTCCTGCGTCGCCCCGGCTTCCTGCATGTGGTAGCCGGAAATCGAGATCGAGTTGAAGCGCGGCATGTTCTTCGACGTGAAGGCGAAGATGTCGGAGATGATCCGCATCGAGGGGCCGGGCGGGTAGATGTAGGTATTGCGGACCATGAACTCCTTGAGGATGTCGTTCTGGATAGTCCCGGAGAGCTTTTCGGGGCTCACGCCCTGTTCTTCCGCCGCCACGACATAAAGCGCGAGGATCGGCAGCACCGCGCCGTTCATGGTCATGGACACGCTCATCTGGTCCAGCGGAATGCCGGAGAACAGCGTGCGCATGTCGTAGATGGAATCGATCGCCACTCCGGCCATGCCGACATCGCCGGCCACGCGCGGATGGTCGCTGTCATAGCCGCGATGGGTGGCGAGATCGAAGGCCACCGACAGGCCCTTCTGCCCGGCGGCGAGATTGCGTCGGTAGAAGGCGTTAGAATCCTCGGCCGTGGAGAAGCCGGCATATTGCCGGATGGTCCAGGGCTGGGTGGCATACATGGTCGGGTAGGGGCCGCGCAGGAAGGGCGCGATTCCCGGGTAGCTGTCGACGAAGCCGAGACCCGCGATGTCGGCGGGGCCATAGATGCCCTTCACCTCGATGCCCTCAGGCGTCAGCCATGGTGCAGTGGCCGGCGGCGCGGCCGTGCGGGGAGGCTTCCAGCCGGTCGCGGCGAAGTTCGGAATGCGGCTCATCGGACACCCCCTCCAGCGCCGTGAGCCGGGAGGGTCACGCCCTCCGCGCCACCCACGAGCCCGTGCAGTTCTTGACCGGCGACACCCAGTCGCCCGAGGCGGTATCCCCGCGCACCAGCCCCTTGGCCGCGACCGTCTCGTCGCCGCGCACCACCCTGATGGTGATCACGCCGACGGCATCGACCGAGCCGCTGGCATCGACCGGCATCAACCCGGAATAGCTGATGCGGCCTTCCTCTACTGCCAGCGAGAATTCCAACCTCTTCGAGCACGGACCAGTCGCCGGCTCGGTCGAGACCTTCCAGATTCCGTCGTGCAGCCCGGTGGGGGCGGAGTTCTGCGCCGATACAGGCGGCGCCAGCAGCAGTGCCCCCATCGCTGCGACGCCCAAGGCGTGGCATAGCGTTTTCATGGCATGATCCTGGGTCAACGGCAGGTTGCCGTACCCAAGGGAAATCGTTGGCGGCTCTCATGGTTCCCGTCTCCCGATTCCGAGGCGGTCCAGAACCTGTGCGAGGAAGGCCGGAAGGTCCATGCCCGCTTGAAGATACAGCGCGATGCCGGCCGTCTGCCATTCCTCTTCATGCTCGCCCGCCCGGCCGGCGAGGCAGACCGTCTCGGCCCCGGCCTCGCGTAGCGCGCGCGCGGCAGCCGGCGCCTGAGCGGCATAGGCCTCGTCCGACGAGCACAGACAGGCGAGGCGCGCGCCTGACGCGCGGAACGCTTCGGCCAGCTCGGCGGGAGTGCCGGTTGCTGCCAGAGTGGCCACGCCGCCGGCCTCGAAGGCGGCGCGTGCGAAGCCGGCGCGTGCGGTGAAGTCCGCGGGCGTGCCGAGCTGCGCGACAAACACCGTCGCGCCGCCGGCCTGCGCCGCCGCCCGCAGCGCTTCGAACGGCTCGGCGAGGCGATAAGGCGCAAGCGGCTGGGTGGTCAGCGCACCCTCGGCGGGCGCGGGTGCCGCCGGCGGAATCGGCGCCAACACCGGCGCCGGGGCTTCGCCCAGCAGCGGGAATTCCGAGGTGCCGGTGATCGGCAGTTTGCGGGTGGCGATGTCCTTCTTGCGCGCGGCGCTCACCACGCCGATACGCCGCTGCCAGTCGCCGGAGAGCAACGCCTCGACCATGCCGCCCTGGCTTTCGATCGCGCGGAACAGTTCCCAGGCCGCCTCTGCCAGCTTATCGGTGCGCTCCTCGATGGCGCCGGCACCCGCGCTGGCATCGGCGACGCGGTGGAGATTGGCTTCCTCGATCAGGATGAGCTGGGTGTTGCGGGCGAGGCGCCGGGCGAAGCCGTCGGGCAGGCCGATGGCCTGCGTGAACGGCAGCACGGTGAGGCTGTCCGCCCCGCCAACGCCAGCGGCGAAGGCGGCGACGGTGCCGCGCAGCAGGTTCACATGCGGGTCGTGCCGCGTCAGGCTGCGCCAGGCGGTTTCCATGTGGATCGCGACCGGCGCGGGCGCGCTGACACCACAGGATTGCAGAACCGAGGCCCAGAGCAGGCGGAAGGCGCGCGGCTTGGCCTGGGTGGCGAACTGGTCGACATCGGCGGTCAGCGTCACCTCGGTGAGCGCGGCGGCATCCTCGATCGAGAGGCCGGTGGCTTCCAGCGCGCGCAGATAGGCGAGCGCGGTGGCGAGCGTGGCGGCGAGTTCCTGCGCGTCGCCGGCGCCGGCGGCGTGATGCACCCGCCCGTCCGCCCGCACCATGGGGGCCGCGAAGCCGCGCCCGCGCAGGGTCGAGACGGTCTGGCCGAGGCGGACCGACAGGCCGTCCCAATCCAGCGGCGACGTGCCCAGCGCGGCGAAGTCGCCGATCGGGTCGAGCCCGAAGCGGATATCGAGCCCGGCGGGGTCCTTGCCCTCATAGAGCCGCACCAGCGCCAGCGCGATGTCGCGGGCCTGGAAGCGGCCGGCCTCGACCCGGAGCGTGATCAACTCCGGCAGCACCTTGTCGACCGCGCGCGTGATCGCGGCGATGTCCGCCGGCAGGCCGAAGCCGTGGGCGGCGGGAGAGGAGGCGAACACCAGCGAGAGCGCATCCGCGCCGCCGTCGAGATCCTCCAGCAGTTGCGCATTGGCGGCCGCCGCGTCGGGAAGGTCGATGCGCGCAGCGATCTTCCACGGCGCGCCCGCCGCCCGCCCGGCAATCGGGGAGGCATCCTTGCGGCGCGGCGCCAGCGCGTCGAAGGCGAGCCCCTCCGGCGTGCGCGTGACCATGCGCTTGTCATAAGCGCTGCCCTTGAGCACGCCGTCGACCAGCTTCAGCCAGTCCTCGCGCCCCGGCAGCGGGAAGCGGTCGAGATCGGCGAGGTCGAGGTCGAGCGCGGCGTTGTCCATGGGCTCTCTCAGGCGAATTCGAGGATCACGGCGTCGACGGCGAGACTGTCGCCGGCCTTGGCGAGGATCTTCTTGACGGTGGCGTCGCGCTCGGCGCGCAGCACGTTTTCCATCTTCATCGCCTCGACCACCGCCAGCGTCTCGCCGGCCTTGACTTCCTGCCCCTCGGCCACCGCGATCGAGACCACGAGGCCGGGCATGGGGCACAGCAGGTTCTTGCCGGCGCCGGCCTGCACTTTCTCCGGCATCAGCGCGGCGAGCGCGGCCTCGCGCACCGTGTAGACGATGGCGTCCACCGCCACGCCGCGATGGGCGAGGGCCACGCCGTTGAGCCGCGGGCGGACCTGCACGGCTATGGCGTCGTCGTCGAACGTGCCGTTCCACACCGGCTCGCCGGGCTGCCAGCCCGAACGCAGCTCGTGGGTGGAGAGCGCCTTGCCGGCCTCATCGAGGAAGGTGACGATGAAGCCACCCGCCGCGCGGTCGACCTCGCAGGGCAGTTCCGTCCCGCCGATCTTCACCACGCGCTGGTGCTCGAAGGTCACGGTGCGGCCCAGCATCTGGCCGGAAATCCGGCGCTTCCTCGCATTGCCCACATTGTCGATCACCGCCGCCACGGCGGCCAGCCGGCGGGCCAGCGCCGGGGTGGGCGCGGTGCCGTGGAAGCCGTCCGGATATTCCTCGGCGATGAAGCCGGTGGAGAGCCGGGCCTCCTGCCAGCGCGGATGCGCCATCAGCGAGGCGAGGAACGGGATGTTGTGCTGGATACCGTCGATCGAGAACGCGTCGAGCGCATCCGCCTGCGCCTCGATGGCTTCCGCGCGCGTCGGGGCGTGCGTCACCAGCTTGGCGATCATCGGGTCGTAATAGAGCGAGATTTCCCCGCCCTCATAGACGCCGGTGTCGTTGCGCACGGTGATACCGTCCTTCACCCGCTCGGCAGGCGGGCGATAGCGCGTCAGCCGGCCGATGGAGGGCAGGAAGGAGCGGTAGGGGTCCTCGGCATAGACGCGGCTCTCCACCGCCCAGCCGTTCAGCTTCACGTCTTCCTGTCGGAGGGCGAGAGGCTCGCCGGCCGCGACGCGGATCATCTGCTCCACGAGGTCGATGCCGGTGATGAGTTCGGTCACCGGGTGCTCGACCTGCAGCCGGGTATTCATTTCGAGGAAATAGAACGACTTGTCCTGCCCGGCGACGAATTCCACCGTGCCGGCGCTGTCATAGTTCACCGCTTTGGCCAGCGCGACCGCCTGCTCGCCCATCTTCCGGCGGGTGGCCTCGTCCAGCAGCGGGGAGGGGGCTTCCTCGACCACCTTCTGGTTGCGGCGCTGGATCGAGCATTCGCGCTCGCCGAGATAGATGACGTTGCCGTGCTTGTCGCCCAGTACCTGGATCTCGATGTGGCGCGGGTCGACGATGAACTTCTCGACGAACACGCGGTCGTCGCCGAAGGAGGAACGCGCTTCCGAGCGGGCGCGGTCGAAGCCGTCCTGCACCTCGGCGCGCGAATGGGCGATGCGCATGCCCTTGCCGCCGCCGCCGGCCGAGGCCTTGATCATCACCGGATAGCCGATCTCGTCGGCGATCTTGGCCGCGTGCTCGGCGTCCTCGATCACGCCCAGATAGCCTGGCACGGTCGAGACCTGCGCTGCCGCCGCCGCCTTCTTGGATTCGATCTTGTCGCCCATCGCCTCGATCGCCCCCGGATTGGGGCCGATGAACACGATTCCGGCGTCCTTCAGCGCTTGGGAGAAGCTCGCGCGCTCGGAGAGGAAGCCATAGCCGGGATGCACCGCCTCGGCGCCGGTCTGCCGGCACGCCTCGATGATCTTCTCGGCGATCAGATAGGACTGCGCGGCGGGGGCGGGGCCGATATGCACCGCCTCGTCCGCCATCTCGACATGGAGCGCGTCCTTGTCGGCGTCGGAATACACCGCCACGGTCTTGATGCCCATCTTGCGGGCGGTCTTGATAACCCGGCAGGCGATCTCGCCACGGTTCGCGATGAGGATTTTCTTGAACATGGTGCGAACCTTCACAGCGGCAGGTTGTCGTGCTTCTTCGCCGGGGCCTCGACCTTCTTGGAGGCCAGCATGGCGAGGGCGCGGGCGATGCGTTTGCGGGTCGAGCGCGGCGTGATCACCTCGTCGATATAGCCGCGCTCCGCCGCGACGAAGGGCGAGAGGAAGCGCTGCTCATATTCCTTGGTCCGCGCCGCGATCTTTTCGGGATCGTCGATATCGGCGCGGAAGATGATCTCCACTGCGCCCTTGGCGCCCATCACCGCGATTTGCGCGGTCGGCCATGCGTAATTCACGTCGCCGCCGACATGCTTGGAGGCCATGACGTCATAGGCGCCGCCGAAGGCCTTGCGGGTGATGACGGTGACCAGCGGCACGGTGGCCTGGCTATAGGCGAACAGCAGCTTGGCGCCGTGCTTGATCAACCCGCCATATTCCTGCGCGGTGCCGGGGAGGAAGCCGGGGACGTCGACCAGCGTCACGATCGGGATCTCAAAAGCGTCGCAGAACCTTACGAACCGCGCGGCCTTGCGCGAGGCATCTGAATCCAGCACCCCGGCCAGCACCATGGGCTGGTTGGCGACGAAGCCGACGGTCTTGCCCTGCACCCGGCCGAAGGCGGTGATGATGTTGCCGGCAAAGCCCTGCTGGATCTCGAAGAAATCGCCCTCGTCGACGATCTTCGCGATCAGCTCCTTCATGTCGTAGGGCTTGTTCGGATTGTCGGGCACCAGCGTGTCGAGCGAGGCGTCGATGCGCTCGCCATCGTCGAAGCTCGGCCATTCCGGCGCGCCGTCGGCGTTATTGGCGGGCAGGAAGTCGATGAGCCGGCGCATCTGCAGCAGGCATTCGACATCATTGTCGAACGCGCCGTCCGCCACCGACGACTTGGTGGTGTGCACCTTGGCGCCGCCCAGCTCCTCGGCGGTGACGGTCTCGTTGGTGACGGTCTTCACCACGTCCGGGCCGGTGACGAACATGTAGGAGGTATCGCGCACCATGAAGATGAAGTCGGTCATGGCCGGCGAGTAGACGTCGCCGCCGGCGCACGGGCCCATGATGACGGAAATCTGCGGGATGACGCCGGAGGCCAGCACGTTGCGCTTGAACACCTCGCCATAGCCGCCGAGCGCGGCGACGCCTTCCTGGATGCGCGCGCCGCCGGCATCGAACAGGCCGATGATCGGGGCGCGGGTCTTCAGCGCGAGGTCCTGGATCTTGGTGATCTTGGCGGCATGGGCTTCCGAGAGCGAGCCGCCGAACACGGTGAAGTCCTTGGCGAAGACGAAGACGCGGCGGCCATTCACCGTGCCCCAGCCGGTGACCACGCCGTCGCCGGGAATCTTCTCGGCCTTGTCCATGCCGAAATCGGCGCAGCGGTGCTGCACGAAGGTGTCGAACTCCTCGAAGGAGCCGGTGTCGAGCATCAGTTCGATGCGCTCGCGGGCGGTGAGCTTGCCGCGCTTGTGCTGGGCGGCGATGCGCTTCTCACCGCCGCCTAGGCGGGCGCCGGCGCGGCGCTGTTCGAGCTCGTCGAGTATGTGCTTCATGGCGGGCACCGATGCGCGAGAGGGCGGCGCGGGAGACGCGCCGATCATGTTGATGCAGTTCTAGGCCCTTGCCGGACAAAAGATAAGCTGTGAAAATGCGGATCGTGAAATTGTAAAAATTTCACAAAGTGGACGAGTGCTGTGCGATGGCGGGCGCGTCGCTTCTCCCTCTCCGGCGGGGAGAGGAAAAGTTAAGGCACTTGCCGCGGGTTGTGGAGCGTCAGCATGTCCAAGAAAGTCTTCGCCGGCCACGCGGTGCGCAATCTGCGCGAGAAGCTGGGACTGACGCAGGTCGACTTCGCCCGCCGGCTCTCGCTGTCGCCGAGCTATATCAACCAGATCGAGAGCAACCAGCGTCCGGTTACCGCCGCCGTGCTGCTGGCGATCGGCCGGGTGTTCGACCTCGACATCACCCGCTTCGGCGCCGACGATCTCGACCGCATTGTCGCCGATCTGCGCGAGGCGCTGGCGGACCCGATGTTTCGCGGCATGGAGCCGAGCCTTCAGGACCTGAAGAACGCCACCACCCATGCCCCCGCCTTCGCCCACGCCTTCCTGCGGCTGCACGGCGGCATGCGCCGGCTGGTGGAGCGCCGCGCGGCGCTGGACGACGCGGTGGCCTCCAGCGCGACCGAGGGCGATGGCGAGGCGCGCAGCCTCGCGCCCTATGAGGAGGTGCGCGACCATTTCCACTACATCGACAATTATGTCGACGGGCTCGACCGCGCCGCCGAGGAGATGAGCGCGGCGCTCGACCTGTTCGGGCGCGACGATGCGCTCGGCCTGCTGGTGCGGCACCTGCGCGAGCGGCACGATATCGGGGTGGAGATCGCGCCGGCGGGCGACCCGGAGGCACCGCTGCTGCGCTATGACCGGCAGCGCCGCGTCGCCACGCTCTCCAAGGCGCTGGACCGCGCCAGCCAGACCTTCCGTCTCGCCGCGCTGCTGGCCCGCTTCGAGCAGAGCGAACTGATCGACCGCCATGTGTTCGACGCCGGTTTCCGCTCGGTGACCGCGCGGGAAGTGTGCCGTCTATCGCTGCAGAACTACTATGCCGGCGCGCTGATCCTGCCCTATCGCCGCTTTGCACGCCTCGCGCGCGAGAAGCGGCACGACCTCGACCTTTTGTCGGTCATCACCGGGGCGAGCCTCGAACAGGTGTGCCATCGCCTCTCGACCTTGCAGCGGCCGGGCGAGAAGGGCGTGCCGTTCTATTTCCTGAAGGTCGACCGCGCCGGCAACGTCATCAAGCGCCACAGCGCCACGCGCTTCCAGTTCGCGCGCTATGGCGGGGCCTGCCCGGTGTGGAACGTGCACGAGGCGTTCGAGCAGCCGTCCAAGGCGCTGGTGCAGATCGGCGAGATGCCGGACGGGGTGCGCTATCTGTGCCTCGCGCGCGGCAGCGTGAAGCCGCCGCAGCGCCACGGCCAGCGCGAGCGCCGCTTCGCGCTCGGCATTGGCTGCGAGATTTCCTATGCCGGCGAGTTGGTCTATGCCGACGGGCTGGACCTGCGCAGCGCCAGCGTCGCACCGCTCGGCGTCAATTGCCGCATCTGCCCGCGCACCTCCTGCCCGGAGCGCGCCTTCCCCCCGCTCGACCGCGCCATCGTGCTCGACCCCGACCGCAGAGGGGTGGTGCCGTTCACTATTCAGGAGTGAGGGTGGCTTTTCCCGCCTCCGAGGGGAGAGGGAAAGCCGCCGCCGTCGCCTGAAAACGTGAATGCCCGGGACAAGCCCGGGCATGACGCAGCAACGCAGAAGCAGGGTAGGCCCGACGCTCCGTCAGATATCCAGCGTGTTGTCGCGTTCCCACTGGGTCAGGTGGCGGGAATAGGCGTCCCATTCCTCCTGCTTCAGCTTCAGGAAGCCGTCCACCACCGGGCTGCCGAGGGCGGAGCGCAGCACGGTCGACTTGCCGAGCGCGCGCAGCGCGTCGAGCAGGTTCAGCGGCAGCTTCTTGGCGCCGCGCACCTTGTGGCCTTCGGTATACATGTTGATGTCGAGCCGCTTGCCCGGATCGCGCTGGTTCTGGATGCCGTCGAGGCCGGCGGCGAGCACGGCGGCGGGCGCGAGATAGGGGTTGGCGGCGCCGTCCGGCAGGCGCAGCTCCAGGCGGCCCGCATCGGGGATGCGGATCATGTGGGTGCGGTTATTGCCGGTATAGGTGACGGTGTTGGGCGCCCAGGTGGCGCCGGAGACCGTGCGCGGGGCGTTGATGCGCTTGTAGGAATTCACCGTCGGGTTGGTGAAGGCGCACAGCGCGTCGGCCGAATGGATCAGGCCGCCGATGAAGTTGTAGCACAGGTCGGAGACGCCGAGCTCGCCGTCCTCGTCCTCGAAGAGGTTCGTGTCGCCGTTCCACAGCGAGGTGTGCATGTGGCAGCCCGAGCCGGTGAGATCGATGAACGGCTTGGGCATGAAGGTGGCGCGCAGGCCGTGCTTCTCGGCGATGGAGCGCGCCATGAACTTGAAGAACACATGCCGGTCGGCGGTGGTGAGGGCGTCGGCGAAGTTCCAGTTCATCTCGAACTGGCCGTTGGCGTCCTCATGGTCGTTCTGGTAGGGGCCCCAGCCCAGCATGATCATGCTGTCGCAGATTTCCTTGATGACGTCATAGCGGCGCATCAGGGCGGACTGGTCGTAGCAGGGCTTGGTGGCATCGTCGGCGGCGTCGGAGATCTTCCGGCCGTCCGGCGTGGTGAGGAAGAACTCGCACTCGACGCCGGTCTTCATCTCGTAGCCGAGGCTGTCCGCGCCGAGCAGCGTGTTCTTGAGCACGTTGCGCGGGGCCTGCGCGACCAGCTCGTTGTTCATCACCAGATCGGAGGCGAGCCAGCCCACTTCCGGCTTCCAGGGCAGCTGGATCAGGCTCTCGGCGTCGGGCACCGCGAACAGGTCCGGGTCGGCCGGCGACATGTCGAGCCAGGTGGCGAAGCCGGCAAAACCGGCGCCGGCCTTCTGCATGCCGCTGATCGCGCCGGCGGGCACCAGCTTGGCGCGCAGGCCGCCGAACAGGTCGACATAGGAAATGAGGAAATAATTGATGCCGAGCTCGCGCGCGGCATAGGCAAGATCGTGGGCCATGCGATGCAATCCGCTTTCGTGCTGTTCCCCGGCCCTTTTGGGCTCGTTCATGAATGCAAGCGGCGCGCCGGACGTGCCGGCGACGCCGTGTCAAAGGTCGACATCCCGGCCGCCGCTGGCGACGTGGCCACATCGCGCTACCGCCTCCGGCCGGTGATCAAAGCGTCACAGGCCCGGTATCGGATGTGTGCCATCCTCCCGCCCCGCGCATGAGGCGCGTGCGGGAGGATGGCGATCAGAAATTACCGCCGCGGCCGGGAATCCAGTCGGTGCCGGCGAGCGGGACATTGGCCATGGCGGCGGCCTCGATGGTCAGCGCCACCAGGTCTTCCGGCTCCAGATTGTGCACATGGCTCTTGCCGCAGGCGCGGGCGATGGTCTGGCACTCCAGCGTCAGCACGGCGAGGTAGTTGGCGAGCCGGCGGCCGGCGGCGACCGGATCGAGGCGCGCCATCAGCGCCGGGTCCTGCGTGGTGATGCCGGCGGGGTCGCGACCCTCGTGCCAGTCGTCATAAGCGCCGGCCTTGGTGCCGAGCGCCTCGTATTCGGCGGCATAATGGGGGTCATTGTCGCCCAGCGCCACCAGCGCGGCGGTGCCGATCGCGACCGCATCCGCGCCGAGCGCCAGCGCCTTGGCGACGTCCGCGCCGTTGCGGATGCCGCCGGAGACGATGAGCTGAACCTTGCGGTGCATGCCGAGGTCCTGCAGCGCCTTCACCGCCTGCCGCACGGCGGCCAGCGTCGGGATGCCGACATTCTCGATGAAGACTTCCTGCGTCGCCGCCGTGCCGCCCTGCATGCCGTCGACGACAACGACGTCGGCGCCGGACTTCACCGCCAGCGCGGTGTCGTAATAGGGACGGGCGGCGCCGACCTTCACATAGATCGGCTTTTCCCAATCGGTGATCTCGCGCAGTTCCTCGATCTTGATTTCGAGGTCGTCCGGCCCGGTCCAGTCCGGGTGGCGGCAGGCCGAGCGCTGGTCGATGCCGACGGGAAGCGTGCGCATCTTGGCGACGCGCTCGGTGATCTTCTGGCCGAGCAGCATGCCGCCGCCGCCGGGCTTGGCGCCCTGGCCGACCACGACCTCGATGGCGTCGCAGCGCTTGAGGTCGTCCGGGTTCATGCCGTAGCGCGAGGGCAGATACTGATAGACGAGCTGGGTGGAGTGCCCGCGCTCTTCATTGGTCATGCCGCCGTCGCCGGTGGTGGTCGAGGTGCCCATGGCGGACGCTCCGCGCCCCAGCGCTTCCTTGGCATTGGCCGAGAGCGAGCCGAAGCTCATGCCGGCGATGGTGATCGGGATCTTCAGCGCAATCGGCTTCTTGGCGAAGCGGGTGCCGAGCAGGACCTCGGTGGAGCACTTCTCGCGGTAGCCCTCCAGCGGGTAGCGCGAGATCGAGGCGCCGAGAAACAGCAGGTCGTCGAAATGGGGAACCTTGCGCTTCGCCCCGGCGCCGCGGATGTCATAGATGCCGGTGGCGGCGGCGCGGCGGATTTCCGAAAGCGTGTACTCGTCGAAGGTGGCGGACGCGCGGGGCGTGGTGCGCGGCGTATTGGTCATGTCGTTCATCGCGCGATCCCTCAGTAGCTCGACACGTTGTCGACGTGGAAATGGTAGAGCGTGCGGGCCGAGCCGTAGCGGCGGAACTCGGAGATATCGACCTCGCCGAGTATGCCGGCGGCCTCCAGCTTCGAGGCCAGAAGCGTCTTGTGCTCCTCGCGCATCTCCTTCTCGATGCAGTCGGCGCCGAGGCCCGCGACCGTGCCGCGCACGAACAGCTTGGCCTCATAGAGGCTGTCGCCCAGCGCTTCGCCCGCATCGCCGAGCACGGTGAGCGTGCCGGCCTGGCCCATGAAGGCCGAGAGGTGGCCGACCGAGCCCTTCACCACGATGTCGATGCCCTTCATCGAGATGCCGCAGCGCGCGGAGGCGTTGCCGTCGATGATCAGCAGGCCGCCATTGCCGGTCGCGCCGGCCGCCTGGCTGGCGTCGCCCTTCACATGGACAAGGCCGCTCATCATGTTCTCGGCGACGCCGACGCCGGCATTGCCCTCGATGGTGATGCGGGCCTGCTTGTTCATGCCGCCGCAATAATAGCCGACCGGGCCGTCGATCTCGATGCTCGCCGGCACGTCGAGGCCGGCGGCGATGGCGTGGAGCCCGCGCGGATTGGCGATCTTCCACAGCGTCTCATTGGTGTCGGGCTTGAGCGCGTGCAGCGCGCCGTTCAGCTCGCGCACCGTCGAGGTGGCGAGGTCGACATGGGTGGTGCCGTCCAGCACGGACGAGCTTCGCAGGGAGAGGTTCATGCTGCGCGATCCCAGAAATAGACCTTGGCCGGCTCGGGTTCGAACACCCGCGCGGTCTCGATGCCGGGCAGGCCGGCGAGCGCGCGATATTCCGAGCCGAAGGCGACGTAGGCGTCGGTTTCCGCCATGACGGCGGGCTTGCAGGCGATCGGGTCGCGCAGCACGCCGAAGCCGCTCTCGGTGCCGACCACGAAGGTGTAGAAGCCGTCGAGGTCGTCGAGCGAATGCTCCAGCGCCTCGCCCAGCGTGTCGCCGGAGCGCATGCGATAGGTGAGGTAGGCGGCCGCGACCTCGCTGTCGTTCTCGGTGTCGACGTTCACGCCCTCGCGGGCGAGGCGGCGGCGCACGCCGGCATGGTTGGACAGCGAGCCGTTATGGACGAGGCACTGGTCCGGGCCGGTGGAGAACGGGTGGGCGCCGTCGGTGGTCACCGCGCTCTCCGTCGCCATGCGGGTGTGGCCGATGGCGTGGGTGCCGCTCATGCTCTCCAGCTTGAAGCGGCGGGCAACCTCGATCGGCAGGCCGACTTCCTTGTAGAGCTCCATGCGCGCGCCGGTGCCGACCACGCGGACCTCCGGGGCGAGCCCGGCGAGGGCCGCGCGCACCAGACCCTCCTCGGCGGCGGGCACGCTGAGCACGGCATGGGTGCCGCGCGGGACGATGGCGTGGCCAAGCTGCGAGGCCAGCGCGGCGAAATCGGTACCGTCAGGGCCGCGAAGGGTGAGCTTGACGAAACCGTGGTTGCCGGCGCCGTAGACCGCGAAGCCGGCGGAATCCGGTCCGCGGTCGCACATGACGTCCAGCATGCCCGACAGCAGGGCGCCGAGCTGCGGCTCCAGCTTCGGGTCTTTCAGAAACAGGCCGACAATGCCGCACATCGGCAGGACTCCCGGGGCAAGAAATGCGTGAAGTGATCGCGTAGCCCTGTTGTAGGAGCGGTGGACGGCAGCGTCAATGCAGGGGAATAAATTTTTCTTCTTAGGAAATCGTCCACTGCCGGGCGTGCCTCATCCCGGCTCGCGCGGGTAGATGATGATCGACAGATAGCTCATCGGCCGCACCAGCAGTTCCTCCGGCCCATGATTGGCGGCGCTGTCGAACAGCAGCGAATCGCCGGGCTTCAGGTGATAGGTGCGGTCGCCGTGGCGGTAGACCACCTCGCCGCTCACCATGTGGATGAACTCCACGCCGGCATGGCGGAAGCCGGTATAGGGCACCGCCTCCTCGGAAAGCGTGATGAGGTAGGGCTCCACCGCTACCTCGCCACCGAGCGCATGGCCAAGCAATTCGTACTGATGCCCGACCTTGGTGCCCCGCCGCTCGATATGCACGCCCTGTCCGGCCGGCACATAGGAACAGTCGCGCTTCTCCTCGAAGCTGGTGAATAGCATGGACAGCGGGACGTTGAGCGCGCTGGAGATCGATTGCAGCGTGGCGAGCGAAGGCGAGATCAGCCCGTTCTCGATCTTGGAGAGCATGCCGACCGAGATGGCCGCGGCATTGGCGAGGTCCGAGACGGTGAGGTCCAGATCGCGGCGGATTGCCCGCACCTGAAGGCCGAGCGCCTGTTCGAGCGTGCGTTCGCTGGTGGCCGGCGCGCCCGACCCCGTGCTCAGATCCTCGACCGGCGCATCGGCCTTCCGGCCCTTCAACTCTGCCACCTTACCGATTCCCCCATGCTTCTGAATGATCATTCCCGCAGATGGGAACTCCATAACCACAAAAAGCCAAGTCCGAACTGTCCCGGAAGCGCGGAAAAGCGCCCGCCGGGTATGCGGGAGCCCCGCGCCGTCATGTCGGCTTGGCATTCATCATGCATCGTCGAGGCCGCGCGGCGCACGTCCGGCGCCTTCGGTTGAGCGGTACGATTGCCCATGCATGACTTCGACATGATCGTTATCGGCAGCGGCCCTTCCGGCCGCCGCGCGGCGGTGCAGTCCGCCAAGATCGGCAAATCGGTGCTGGTGATCGAAAAGGGGCGGCGTGTCGGCGGCGTCTCGGTCCATACCGGCACCATCCCCTCCAAGACCATGCGCGAGACCGTGCTCAACCTCTCGGGCTGGCGCGAGCGCGGCTTCTACGGCCGTTCCTACCGCGTGAAGCAAGACATCTCCGCCGGAGACATCCTCGCCCGGCTGCACAAGACGCTGGACCACGAGGTGGAGGTTCTGGAGCACCAGTTCAGCCGCAACGCCGTCAAAAGCCTGCGCGGCGAGGCCCGTTTCCTCTCCCCGCACGAGATCGAGGTCACGGGCGAGGAGGGCGAGACGCAGGTGGTGAAAGGCGCGCACATATTGATCGCGTGCGGCACCAACCCGTTCCGCCCGGATTATGTGCCGTTCAACGGCGCCACCGTGTTCGACAGCGACGAGATCGTCGAGCTGCCGCGCCTGCCGCGCAGCCTCGCGGTGATCGGGGCGGGGGTGATCGGCGTCGAATATGCGACCATCTTCAGCGCGCTCGATGTCGCGGTGACGCTGATCGAGCCACGTTCCTCCTTCCTCGACTTCATCGACAAGGAGCTGATCGAGGAATTCGTCCATGAACTGCGCGACCGCAACGTCGCGCTGCGCCTCGGCGCGGCGGTGTCGACCATCACGCTCGGCCCCGACGAGCGGCCCGTCGTGAAGCTCGCCGACGGGCGCACCGTGGTCGCCGACATGCTGCTATTCGCCGCCGGCCGGGTCGGGGCGACCGCACGGCTCAACCTGGAGGCCGCCGGGCTGACGGTGGACCATCGCGGCCGCATTGCGGTGGACCCGAAGACGCTGCAGACGGTGGTGCCGCACATCTATGCGGCGGGCGACGTGATCGGCTTTCCCAGCCTCGCCTCGACCTCGATGGAGCAGGGCCGCCTCGCCGCCTGCCACGCCTTCGGGCTGGAGCCGCCACCGCCGCCGGAATTCTTCCCCTATGGCATCTATTCGGTACCGGAAATGTCGACGGTCGGCATGAGCGAGGAAGAGGTGCGCCGGCGCGAGATTCCCTATGAATGCGGCATTGCGCGGTTCCGCGAGACCTCGCGCGGCCACATCATGGGGCTCAATAACGGGATGATGAAGATGATCTTCTCGGTGCGCACCCGCCGGCTGCTGGGCGTGCACATCGTGGGGGAGGGGGCGACCGAGCTGATCCATATCGGCCAGGCGGTGCTGAACCTCAAAGGCACGATCGACTATTTCATCGAGAACACGTTCAACTATCCCACGCTCGCCGAAGCCTACAAGATCGCCGGGCTGGATGCGTGGAACAGGATGTCGAGGGTGTGAGGGGGCTTATGGCGCGGGCGAGATGAACATGGAAGACAGCAGTATTTCTGGCTCCAGCGTGCCTGTGATGACTGCAATAAACAGTTCCGCCAGATGGTAGTCGTCTTTCGCTCTCAAGGCGAACCCGTTGATGTGAAAGAAGGTGAGCATGGCCGCCCATGCCGTCCGCTTGTTGCCCTGGGCAAACGGATGGTTACGGGCGATGGCCACTGCAAGTGCCAGCCCAAGCTCACCGATGTCCTTGGCGCGTTCGTAGTGCCATCGGTTCTGAGGCACTGTGAGCGCGGATTCCAACAACCCGCCGTCCCTTAAGAGAAAGGGCTCGCCGGAATGTTCTACAAGTCGGCGATTCAAACGAATGACAAAATCAGACGAAATCCAACGCGGCTCGCTCACTCGCCGAGCTTCGCCATGACGCGCGGCCAACGCTTCATCACGGCGTCAGCAAAGGCCTCGGGGTCGACCTCGCCG
This sequence comes from Ancylobacter sp. G4_0304, assembly GCF_047501495.1. Taxonomy (NCBI): domain Bacteria; kingdom Pseudomonadati; phylum Pseudomonadota; class Alphaproteobacteria; order Hyphomicrobiales; family Xanthobacteraceae; genus Ancylobacter; species Ancylobacter sp. G4_0304. The sequence goes on from NZ_JAZDRM010000022.1 coordinate 55,602, forward strand.
CTGGCGTCAACTCGTACGTCCAACCCGCCAGCATCGAGTGCCGCCTGAATCCGCGCATTCTGAATCCGGCGCTGCTCGTCGTCACGAGTGGCCTTTTTTACAGGGTGAGTGTCGCGTGCGGTGCTCATGCGCTCAATATAGCGCGCGTCGCACCTAGCTTCAACGAACCCTCCCCCCTCACACCCCCACCTGCCGCCGTGCCGCCGTCAGCGTGTTGGCGAGCAGGCAGGCGATGGTCATCGGGCCGACGCCGCCGGGCACGGGAGTAATGGCGCCGGCGATGCCCTGCGCCTCGTCAAACGCCACGTCGCCGACCAGCTTCGTGCCGCCGCCCGCCTTCTCCACGCGATTGATGCCGACATCGATCACCGTCGCGCCGGGCTTGATCCAGTCGCCGCGGATCATCTCCGGCCGCCCCACGGCGCCGATCAGGATATCGGCGCGCCGGCATTCCTCGGCGAGGTCCTTGGTGCGGGAATGGGCGATGGTGACGGTGCAGTCCTCGCGCAGCAGCAGCTGGGCGAGCGGCTTGCCGACGATGTTGGAGCGGCCCACCACCACGGCGCGCAGACCGGCGAGCGAGCCGAGCTGGTCCTTCAGCAGCATCACGCAGCCGAGCGGCGTGCAGGGCACCAGCGCGTCGAGCCCGACCGCGAGCCGGCCGGCATTCACCACATGGAAGCCGTCGACATCCTTGGCCGGGTCGATGGCGGCGAGCACATCCTGCGCGTCGAGATGGCCGGGCAGGGGCAACTGGACCAGAATGCCGTGCACGCCCGGATCGGCATTGAGGCTCGCGATCAGCGCCAGCAGTTCGGCCTGGGCCGTGGTGGCCGGCAGCTTGTGCTCGATCGAGGCCATGCCGGCCTCCACGGTCTGCTTGCCCTTGTTGCGGACATAGACCGCGCTGGCGGGATCCTCACCCACGAGAACCACCGCGAGGCCCGGCGTCACGCCGGTTTCCTGGTGGAAGGCGGCTACCTCGCCGGCAAGGCGCGCGCGCAGCTTCTCGGCAAAGCCCTTGCCGTCGATGATGCGGGTCTCGACCATGGGACAGCTCTCCAGTGGGGCAAAAAGTTCAGTCGCGGAACACCACGGTCTTGTGCCCGTTGGTCAGCACGCGGTCGTCGAGATGCCAGGCCAGCGCCCGGGCGAGCACGCGGCGCTCGATGTCGCGGCCCTTGCGCACCAGCGCTTCGGCGGAATCCTGATGGGTGATGCGCTCGACGTCCTGCTCGATGATCGGGCCTTCGTCGAGGTCCGAGGTCACGTAATGCGCGGTGGCGCCGATCAGCTTCACGCCGCGCTCGAAGGCCTGGTGATAAGGCTTGGCGCCCTTGAAGCCGGGCAGGAACGAGTGGTGGATGTTGATGCAGCGGCCGGACAGCTTGGCCGACAGCCCGTCCGAGAGCACCTGCATGTAGCGCGCGAGCACCGCAACTTCCGCGCCGGAGGACTGGAACAGCTCCCAGAGCTGGGCTTCCTGCTCCATCTTGGTCGCCTTGGTGATCGGCAGATAGTGGAACGGGATGCCGTCGAAATCGAGATGGGCGTAGGTCTCGCGCGGGTAGTTCGCGGCGATGGCGACGATATCCATCGGGATTTCGCCAATGCGCCAGCGATACAGCAGGTCGGCGAGGCAATGGTCGAACTTGGAGACTAGCAGCATGACGCGGCGCTTCTGCGAGCGCGGGCGCAGCCGGTAGTTCAGCGAGAAGCCCTGCGCCACGGCGGAGAAGGCCGTGCGGATCTCTTCGAAGCTGAAGTCGTCGGACACCCGCTCGAACGAGACGCGCATGAAGAAGCGCCCGCTCTCGGTATCGTCGAACTGCTGCGCTTCAAGGATGTTGCAGCCATGCTCGAACAGGAAATTGGCGACGCCGGCGACAATGCCCGGCCGGTCCGGGCAGGAGAGCGTGAGTACGTAGGTCTCGGTGGAGGCGGCGGCAGGATTGGTCATGGCAAATCTCGTCACAGGGCCGGCGCGTGGCGCGGCGGTGTTTTAGGGAGAAAAGCTGCGGGAGGGAAGCGCGCCTCGCGCTGCGGTCAACCTCGTCCGTCGAGCTGGAAACCGCAGGGCGCGGCGGCGCTGATCAGCGCGCGCAGGAACGCGGCCTCATAGGAGCGGGCGACCAGAAGGCGGTATCGCGGGGCGTCCGCGCTCTGCCACAGCGTGACGCCGATATGGCTGAACACGGTGGTGGCGGCGCTGCCGGTGGCGAACGCGGAGGGGTGGAGATCGAGCGCAAGCCCCTTGGCCAGCACCTCCCGCACCTTCGCGCCGGACAGTTCGTACACCAGGGCCGAGTCGGTCTGCTCGGTGATCGCGGCGAGCGAACCGAGCGCGGCGGCGAGCCGGCTTGCGAGGTCGCTCGCGGCATCGGAGAGCACCATCCAGCGGCCCGGTGCGGTGCCGATGAAGCTCAGCCCGCCGGCAGAAGTGGCGCGCGGCGCGTCGATCGGGCGCACGCCAAAGGTGCGCGCGGCAGCCTCCACCAGTTCGGCCTCGTGGCCCCGGCGCGCGGCAAGGCTCGCCAGCGCGGCGGGGACGAGGCGGGTCGCCCGCAGGCCGGGTTCCACCTGCGCGCCGTAATGGCCATCGGGCGGAAGCTGCGTGACCGGGATGCCGGCCAGCGGATCGTGATGAGACCGGTCAGCCACGGAGCCTCTCCCCCTTGGGATCGATGAAGCCCGGCTCGCAGACTTCCACCTCGAAATCATTGCCGCGCACCGGGTCGTAGGCGCGCACGCGGTAGCCGATGCGCTCCGGCCCGTCCTTCAGCAGGCCGAGCCCGATCCAGTGGCCCAGATGCGGCGAATAGGCCACCGAGGTCATGTAGCCCTCGTCATTCTCGACGCTAGCCGCCTTGCCAGGAGCGAGGAAATGCGCGCCCGCGCGCAGCCTTTGCGTACTGTCGACCGGCCGGAAACCGACAAGACGGGGACGCTCGGGATCGGCGATGCCGGGCCGGGCGGCCATGACGCGGCCGATATGGTCCTTCTTGGTCGAAGCCATGCGACCGAGCCCAAGATCGGCGGCGGTAGTCTGGCCCGTCAGCTCGTTGCCGGAGACATGGCCCTTCTCGATGCGCAGCACGCCGAGCGCCTCGATGCCGTAGGGCGTAATGCCGAACGCGTCGCCGGCCGCCATCAGCGCCCTGGCCAGCGCCTCGCCATGGCGGGCCGGAACCGCGATCTCGAAGCCGAGTTCGCCGGAGAAGGACAGGCGGAACAGCCGTGCCGGCACGCCGCCCATCACCGAGCCGGAGATCGCGCCCATGAAGGGCAGACCGTCATTGGACACGTCGGTGCCGGCGTCGACGATGCGCGCCAGCACCTCGCGCGAGCGCGGACCGGCGAGCGCGATCTGCGCCCATTGCTCGGAGACCGAGGTCAGCGTCACATCCAGCTCGGGCCACAGCACCTGAAGGCAGAATTCCAGATGCTGGAACACCTTGCCGGCATTGGCCGTGGTGGTGGTCATCACATAATGGCTCTCGCCGAGCCGGGCGGTGGTGCCGTCATCCATCACAATGCCGTCCTCGCGCAGCATCACGCCGTAGCGCGCCTTGCCGACGGCCAGGGTCGAGAAGGTGTTGATGTACACGCGGTCGAGGAAGGCGCCGGCATCGGGGCCCTGAAGGTCGATCTTGCCGAAGGTCGAGACGTCGATCAGGCCGACCGAGGCGCGCACCGCCTTCACCTCGCGGTTGACCGTCTCCAGCCAGTCGGTTTCCCCGTCGCGCGGGAAATATTGCGCGCGCAGCCACGGCCCGGTCTCGATGAACACCGCGCCGAGCGACGCCGCCCAGTCATGGGTCGGGGTAAGGCGGGTGGGGCGGAAATCCTGCCCGCGATGATGGCCGGCAAAGGCGCCGAGCGCGACCGGCGTATAAGGCGGGCGGAAGATGGTGGTGCCGGTCTCGCCGATGCCCGCCCCCGTCAGCTCCGCCATGATGGCGAGGCCGGTGACGTTGGAGGTGCGGCCCTGATCGGTCGCCATGCCCAGCGTGGTGTAGCGCTTGAGGTGTTCCACCGAGCGGAACCCCTCCTTGTGCGCGATGCCGATATCCTTGGCGGTCACGTCGTTCTGCTGGTCGACGAAGGCCGGGCCTTTCGAGCCGGCGACGTGCCAGAACGGGGTGATGGCGTAACGCTCATCCGCCACCGGCGGCAGCGCGAGGATGGTGGTGGCAAAGCCGAGATCGGCGGCGGCCGTCGCGCCTTCCGCCGCCCCTTCGCGCAATATGTCGGCGAGGGCGAAGCTGCCCTTGGCCGCGCCGGCGACCGTGAGGCCGGGCGGGGTGGAGCCGGGCACGAAGGCGGCGATGTCCGCGCGCCATGTCGGCTTGCCGCCATGGTGGCAGGTCAGGTGCACATTGGGCGACCAGCCGCCGGAGACGGCCAGCGTATCGGCGGCGAGGCGCTCGGTGCGCCCGTTCGCGTCGACGGTGAGGCCGGAGAGCGTGGCGCCCGGCAGCAGGCCGCTATGGGTGGCGACGACCTGTCCGCTCAGAATTGCACGCACGCCCTGCCGATCGGCCTCGCGGGCGAGCGGGGCGGCGATGTCGGGGCGGATGTCGATGATCGCCTCGACATTGGCGCCGGCATCCTTCATGGCGAGCGCGTCGCGCCAGGCGGCGTCATTATTGGCGAACAGCGCAAGGCGTTTACCGGGAAGCGCGGCGTAGCGGTGCACATAGGTCGCGGCGGCGCCGGCCAGCATCACGCCCGGCCGGTCATTGCCGCCGAACACGATCGGCCGCTCGGTGGCGCCGGCGCACAGCACGGCGCGCGTCGCCTGAATGCGCCACAGCACCTGCCGGGGCTGGAACGGGGCGGGGGTGGCGAGGTGGTCGCTCACCCGCTCCACCGCGCCATAGACGCCGCTGTCATAGACACCGAACACGGTGGTGCGGGTCATGATCCGCACATTGTCGAGGCTGCACAGCTCGGCAAGGGTCGCGGCGACGAACTCGCCCGCCGCCGCGCCGTCGATCTCGCCCGGCTCGGCATTCAGCCGCCCGCCGACGCGGAAATCCTCCTCCGCGAGGATCACGCGTGCCCCGGCGCGCCCGGCGGCGAGCGCCGCCATCAGCCCGGCCGGGCCGGCGCCGATCACCAGCACGTCGCAGAAAGCGTTGGCCTTCTCGTAATGGTCCGGGTCTTCCTCCGGCGCAGCGCGGCCGAGGCCGGCGGCGCGGCGGATCACCGGCTCATAGAGCTTCTCCCAGAAATGGGCGGGCCACATGAAGGTCTTGTAGTAGAAGCCGGCGCCGAGGAAGGGCGAGAGCAGCCCGTTGACGCTCAGCGCGTCGAGGGCGAGCGAGGGCCAGCGGTTTTGGCTGGACGCGCTTAGCCCGTCGAACAGTTCGACCACCGTGGCGCGGGTGTTCGGCTCGCGCCGCGCGCCTTCGCGCAGTTCCACCAGTGCATTCGGCTCTTCCGGTCCGGCCGAGAAGATGCCGCGCGGGCGGTGATATTTGAACGAGCGGCCGACAAGGCGGACGTCGTTGGCCAGCAAAGCGGAGGCGAGGGTGTCACCCTCATAGCCTTGATAGCCCTTGCCGTCGAAGCGGAAGGACAGCGGGCGGGCGCGGTCGATCAGGCCGCCGGAGGGGAGGCGGCTCATGATCCGCTCCTCGTGAAGACGGCCGCCGAAATGGCGTGGGTGCGGGTGTTGCGGGTTACGGTCACCCAGCGCCGGCAGCCATTGGCGTGATACCAAAGCTCCCGGTGCGCCCCGGCCGGGTTGTCGCGCAGATAGACGTAATCGTGGAACGCATCGGCCGCGTCCGCCGCCGCCGGATCCGGGCGGGTGACGGTGGCGTCGCCGAGATAGGCGAATTCATGGGCGTCGCGCGCGCCGCAATAGGGGCAGGGAATACGCATCAGTGCAGGTTCGGCTGCGCGCCGACTCCCTTTTCGTCGATCAGATGTCCGGTGCGGAAGCGGTCGAGACGGAAGGCGGTGCCGGTGGCGTGCGGCTCGTCCTTCGCCAGCAGATGGGCGAAGCACCAGCCCGAGGCCGGCGTCGCCTTGAAGCCGCCATAGCACCAGCCGGCATTAAGATAGAGGCCGGGCAGCGGCGCGTGATCGATGATCGGCGAGCCGTCCATCGACATGTCCATGATGCCGCCCCACATGCGCAGTAGGCGCAGCCGGCCGATGCGCGGCATCAGGGCCATGCCGCCCTCGCACACATCTTCCACCACGGGGAGGTTGCCGCGCTGGGCGTAGGAATTGTAGCCGTCAATGTCGCCGCCGAAGACCAGGCCGCCCTTGTCGGACTGGCTGATGTAGAAATGCCCGGCGCCGAAGGTGATCACGCCGTCGATCAGCGGCTTCAGCCCTTCGGAGACGAAGGCCTGCAGCACATGGCTTTCGATCGGCAGGCGCATGCCGGCCATGGCCGCGAGCCTGGAGGAGGAGCCGGCGACCGCGAGCCCGACCTTGCCGGCGCGGATTTCGCCGCGCGTGGTCTGCACCCCCGTCACCGCGTCGCCCTCGCGGATCAGGCCGGTGACCTCGCAGTTCTGGATGATATCGACACCGAGCCGGTCGGCGCCGCGCGCATAGCCCCACACCACGGCGTCGTGGCGCGCGGTGCCGGCGCGGCGCTGGAGCAGGCCGCCGCGGATCGGGAAGCGGGCATTGGCGAAATCGAGGAACGGGTACATGGCCCGCACGCCCTCGGTGTCCAGCAGTTCCGAATCCGCCCCGTTCAGCCGCATCGCGTTGCCGCGCCGCGCATAGGCGTCGCGCTGGGCGTCGGAATGGTACAGGTTGAGGATGCCGCGCTGGCTCACCATCGCGTTGTAGTTCAGCTCCTGCTCCAGCCCTTCCCAGAGCTTCATCGAGAACTCGTAGAACGGCTCGTTGCCCGGCAGCAGGTAGTTGGAGCGGATGATGGTGGTGTTCCGCCCGGCATTGCCGGAGCCGATATAGCCCTTCTCGATCACCGCCACATTGCGGATGCCGTGCTGGCTGGCGAGGTAATAGGCCGTGGCCAGCCCATGCCCGCCGCCACCGACGATGATCACGTCATAGGAAGGCTTCGGGCTGGCATCGCGCCAGGCCGGCTTCCAGCCGGATTGGCCGGACAAGCCGTTACGAAGAAGGCTGAGGAAGGAATAGCGCATGGCGGCTCGCTGCATCTGTCGATAAAGCTATAGTGCGCGGCGAAGCCGGTGATAATATAAGTTTTGGTTATAGTTTGGAAGGCGCCGCTCGTGGCGCGCGATCAAGGAGTTGTGCCAACCCATGCCACCTTCCGACACGCTGCCCTTCGACCTTCGCGCGCTGGAAATCTTCCTCGCCGTCTGCGACGCCGGCACCATGGCGCAGGCGGCGCGGCGGCTCTCGCTCACCCAGCCGGCGATCTCGCAGGCCATTGCCGACATGGAGCGGCGCATCGGCATCGCGCTGTTCGACCGGCGCGCGCGGCCGCTCGCCCTCACCGCCGCCGGCGGGGCGCTGCGCCAGCGGGCGAGCGCGCTGCTTTCCGAGGCGCGCCAGATCGCGCCGCTGCTGCGCGAGGCCGAGCACGCGCGCCTGCCGCTGCTGCGCGCCGGGCTGGTGGATTCGCTTGCCCGCGTGCTGATGGCCCCGCTCGCCGGCCGGCTCGACGAGATGGCGGAACAGGTGTCGCTGCTCTCGGGGCTTACCGCCTCCCATGCCGGGGCGCTGCTCACGCGTCAGCTCGACCTGCTGGTCGGGGCCGATGAGCTCGACGAGATCGAGGGGCTGGAGCGCTGGCCGCTGCTGAGCGAGCCTTACATCCTGCTGCTGCCGGAAGCCGCTCCCGCGCCGACCCGCGCGGGTGATCTGGCGGAACTGGCGCGGCAGACGCCGCTGGTGCGCTTCTCCGCCCGCTCGAAGACCGGCATGGAGATCGAGCGCCATCTGCGACGGCTGCGGCTCGATCTGCCGCGCCGGCTGGAGTTCGACACGCCTTATGGGGTGAGCGCCAGCGTGGCGGCAGGCGCCGGCTTTGCCATCACCACGCCGCTCTGCCTGCTGGAGGCCGGGGTGCCGCTGGCGGGGCTGGCCTGCCACCCGCTGCCCGGCCCGTCGCTGACGCGCCATTTGACCTTGATCGCGCGCCGGCAGGAGCTCGGCCGCCTGCCGCGCGAGGTCGCCGCCTTCTGCCGCGAGCGGCTGGCGGCGCAACAGGAGGCGGTGCGCGCGCTGGTGGGCGATAAGCTGGCGGCGGAGTTTCGCGTGGAGGGGTGAGGGGCGACCTCAGCCGCGATAGCGCCGCGCCGCCAGCACGGCATTGAGCCCGCCAAAGGCGAAGCTCGACGAGAGCGCAACCTCGATCTCGGCGTCGCGGGCCTGGTTCGGCACGCAGTCGATATCGCAGTCCGGGTCGTTCTCGCGGAAGCCCATGGTCGGGGGCAGGAAGCCTTCGCGCAAGGCGAGCACCATGGTCACCATGTCGAGCGCGCCGGAGGCGCTCATGGTGTGGCCGTACATCGATTTGGAGGACGAGACCGGCAGCGCCGCCATGCGGTTGCCGAACACGGCGCGCAGCGCGGCGCTCTCGGTCTTGTCGTTCAGCGGCGTCGCAGTGCCATGGGCGTTCACATAGTCCACCGCGTCGGGCGACAGGCCGGCATCCTCCAGCGTCGCAGAGATGGAGCGGGCGCAGCTCGCCATGTCCGGAGCGGTGATGTCCATGCCGTCCGCGCTCATGCCGAAGCCGATCAGCTCGGCATGGATGGTGGCGCCGCGCGCCACGGCGTGGTCGAGATTTTCCAGCACCACCGCGCCCGCGCCTTCGCCGATGACCAGCCCGCCGCGATCCTTGGAGAACGGGCGGCAGGCGTCGGGGGCCAGCACGCGCAAGGCTTCCCAGCTCTTGAGCATGCCGTAGGTGATCTGCGATTCCGCCCCGCCCGCCAGCGCGACATCGAGCATGCCCGCGCGGATCATGTGGAAGGCGGTGCCGATGGCGTGCGAGGCCGAGGAGCAGGCCGAGGCGATGGAGAAGGACGGGCCGTGAATGCCGAGGTCCATGGTGACGTGGCTCACCGGCCCGCTGGGCATGGCGCGCGGCACGGTGAAGGGATGCGGGCGCGGCGCCTTCTCGAAATAGAGCTTGCGGTAGCTGTCGTCGACGGCGTGATAGCCGACCGAGGCGGCGAAGATCGCCCCGACGCGGTGGGGCGCGACGCCCTCGCGCGCGGGGCCGGCATCCGCCATCGCCTGCCGCGCGGCGACGAGGCCGAGCTGGCTGGTGCGGTCGATGAGGCCGAGCTGGCGCGGCTCGAAATGCGCCTCGGGGGTGAAATCGCGCACCTCGGCGGAAATCTTGACCTTCATGGTCGAGACGTCGACGCCGCGCGTCTCGCCAATGCCGACCGTGCCGGCCTTCAGCCCCGCGAGATGCGCGGCCACGTCATTGCCCAGCGCCGAGAGCGAGCCGAGCCCGGTGATCGCGACCCGCGCCGCCATCAGGCCGAGGCCGCCCGGGCGTTCTTGGCGGCCAGCAGCTCAGCCACATGGTCCACCAGCGCGCCGACGGTCACGTCATTGCCGTTCAGCGGGCCGTCATTGGGAATCTCGATCCCGAACCGGCTTTCCAGCTTGAAGATGGTCTCGATGAGGTCGAGCGAGGAGATGCCGAGTTCCGCGACCGGGGTGTCGCGGGTCATGAGGCTCGAATCGACGCCGACTTCCCCGGCGATGAACTCGACGATTTCGGCGACGGCGGGATCGTCTGTCTGCATGCGTCTCTGCTCAGGTTTCCAGCATCGCTGGCCGCGGCGCGGCAGCGTCTCGCTTGTCGTGTGGTAGCACAAACCGGGGCGGAGCCAATAACCGCCACGCTCGATGCTGGCATGCACATGGCCGACATATATGTCCGGCGCATGTCACCCGCACCCTGTGCAGGGCTGCCGCTCAGGGCATGCTGGCGACGCCGGCGCCGCCGATCCCGGTGCCGGGCTTGCCCCGGATCACGTCCGACAGGAAGCCGAGCGAGGCCTTGGGCGTGCGCTTCTGCGTCGCGAAGTCGACATGCACCACGCCGAAGCGCCGGCGCTCGCCTTCCGCCCACTCGAAATTGTCGAGCAGCGACCACACGAAATAGCCCTGCAACGCGCAGCCCTTGCCGATGGCCTCGGCGGCGGCGGCCAGATGCGCGCGCAGGAAATCGACGCGCTGCGGATCGACGACCACGCCGTTCACTGGCGCGGGATCGTCGAAACAGGCGCCGTTCTCGGCGATGAACACCAGCGGGTTGCCGTAACTATCGCGCAGCCGCGCCAGCACCTCGACCATGCCCTGCGGCTCGATCGGCCAGCCCATGGCGGTGGTGGGCGTGCCGGGCGGCAGCGGGCCGAAGCTCGCCTGTGCCAGGAAGCTGTCGGGCGCGTTCACCACATGGGCGCGGCCGTAATAGTTCACGCCGAGGAAATCCAGCGGCGCGCGGATGGCGGCGAGGTCGCCCGGCTGGACCAGCGGGGCGAAATCCGCCTCGAACGCCGCTGGGTAGCGGCCATGGAACAGCGGGTCGAGATTGATGGTGTTCCACGCGGCGTCGAAGCGGCTGGCGGCGGCGGCATCTTCCGGCCGGTCGGTGGCCGGCAGCACCGGCTGGAGCGACAGCACGGTGCCGAGCATCAGATCGGAATGCGCCGCCCTGAGCGCCCGCAGCGCCGTGCCCTGCGCGAGGTTCTGGTGGTGCTGCGCCTTCACATAGCTCGCCCAGCCGGTGAGGCCGGGGGCGTGATTGCCGAAGCCATGGCCGAAAATGGCGTGGACCGAGGGCTCGTTGAGCATCGCCCAGCTTTTCACCCGGTCGCCGAGCCGGGCGACGGTGGCCTGCGCGTAATCGGTGAACCAGCCGGCAATGTCGCGATTGTGCCAGCCGCCACGGTCCTGCAGCGCCTGCGGCAGGTCCCAGTGATAGAGGCAGGCGAACGGGCTGATGCCCTGCGCCAGCAACGCGTCGACAAGGCGGTCGTAGAAGTCGAGGCCCTTGGCGTTCACGGCTCCGGTGCCTTCCGGCATGACGCGCGGCCAGGCGATGGAGAAGCGATAGGCCTGGAGGCCGGCGCGGGCCATCAGCTCCACGTCGCCGGCATAGAGATTGTAATGGTCGCAGGCGACATCGCCGGTGGTGCCGTCATTGATGCGGCCCGGCGTGTGGGAAAACGTGTCCCAGATGCTCGGCCCGCGCCCGTCCGCCGTCACGGCGCCCTCGATCTGGTAGGCCGAAGTGGAGGCGCCCCACAGGAAGGCCGGCGGCAGGCGCGGCACGCTGGCAGGCTGGGCCGAGGCTTTCATGGCGACCAGAGGCAGGGGTGAGGCGGCGAGGGCGGTTGAGGCGAGGGCGGAGGTGAGGAAGTCGCGTCGGCGCATCATGGTGCGGATTCCGTCAGGCGGCGATACAGAACACCCCAAGCAAGAGCAGTGCCGCGAGCGCGACGACGCCCTGTACGAGGGTGCCGAGGCTGAAGCGGGCGAGCGTGCCGCCCGGCTGCCAGCGCCCGGCCTCGCCTGTCAGCCAGAACAGGCCGTCATTTATATGGCTGACCGTCATCGATCCGGCGCCCACCGCCAGCGCGGCCAGCGCCCGTCCGCCCGGCGAGCCGAGGCCAAGCGGCTCCATCAGCTCCATCATCATGCCCGAGGCGGTGATGGCGGCGACCAGCGAGGAGCCCTGCAGCGTCTTGACCACCGTCGCCACGGCGAAGGGCAGCAACAAGGCGAGATGTGCGGGCGGTGCCCAGTCCAGCAGGCGCTCGGCGTTCATCTCCGGCATGCCGGTGTCCTGCGCGATCTTCTGCAGGCCGCCGGCGGCGCCGATCAGCAGCACCAGCCCGGTGGCGCGCATCAGCCCGCGTCCCGCCCAGCCCTGTTCGCTAAAACCGTCCGCGTGCCAGTGCCCGGTCAGCACGACCATCAGGCCGGCGCCGACCAGCAGCAGGATCAGCGGGCGGCCCAGCGCGATCAGGAATTCCCGGTTGGAGCCGCCGCCCAGCGGCTCGCTGGCGATGTCGCCGAGCGACTGGGTGATCAGCATCGCGACCAGAACCGCGCTGGTGAGCGCGAGCGCCAGCGCTGCGCGGCCGGGCGCGTGGAGGCTGCTATCGACGATGGCGCTGGTATCGACCGGGCGCGGCTCGCCCGACGCGGCGAGGCGGGCCATGGCCAGCCCGACGAGGAGGCTGAGCAGCGCGACCGGCACCCCGTACGCCAGAGCGAGGCGCCAGTCGGCCCCGAGGATGGTCATGCTCGCCAGCATCACCGGCGCCGGCAGCAGCAGGCCGTGGCCGGCGGAAACCGCGAGCGCCATCGCCAGCGCCGCGCGCGGCGTGTCGGCGCCGAGCCCGCGCCGCAGCGGCGTCAGGATCGCGAAGGCGGCGCCCGGCGTCGAGGCGACTGAGGCGACGAGGCCGACCAGCGCGACCGGCAGCGAGCGCCAGCGCCGCGCCCGCGCATGGGCCTGAAGCCACGCCGTGGCGCCGGTCGCATCGGCGATTTCGGCGAGGATGGCGGCGGCGAGCACGGTGAGGCCGAGCCCGTTGAGGCTCTGCGCGAAGCCGAGCCCGAACGCCTTGCCGACATGGCTGGTCGACATGCCAGCGGCATAGCCGAAGCCGACCGCGGCGATGACGAGGGCAAGGAAGAGATGGAGCCGTCCCTGCCGCGTGGCGAGGACGAGCAGAACCAGCGCGGCGAGGAGATAGGCGGCCTGCAGAAGCGACATGGAAAGGCGGGGCCCGTGATGCGGGAAGGGAGGCTTTCGGCTTATCGCGCCACCGCTGCGCTGTCACGCGGGGAGCGCGCGGCGGAGCGCCTTCGCCCGACGGCAGGCGCCGGATGCGGGATTGCGGCAACACAATCGCAGCGCTCCGCTTCCCTTGCGGAGGTGCGCCGGCTCCACCCGTGCGAAAACCGTTCAACTCGCGCGCGACATGCTCTAGTTTGCCCCGCCATGATGCGTCCCGTCCTGTCTCGCCTGCTGATCTGCGCCGCGCTGTGTGGCGCCCTTGCCGCTTCCGCCGCCGCGTCGCCCCTCGCCGCGACGGCGCAGGAGGGTGCGGCGGCCACGGGCCAGCCCGGGTTCATCCGCGCGGAAGGCACGCGCTTCGTGCGTCCGGACGGCACGACCTTCCCGATCCGCGGCATGAGCTTCGGCAACTGGCTGCTGCCGGAAGGCTACATGTTCAAGTTCAAGGTCCACCGCTCCCCGCGCGAGATCGAGGACGTGATTTCCTATCTTGCCGGGCCGGAAGAGGCCGCGCGGTTCTGGGAGCAGTTCCGCGAGGTCTATATTCAGGAGGAAGACCTCGCCTTCCTCTCCGCCGCCGGCTTCACCACGGTGCGGGTGCCGCTGCACTGGAAGTTCTTCCTCGACGCCGCCGACCCCTCCAAGGTCGACCCGGACGGCGAGGGCTGGGCGCTGATCGATCGGGTAATCTCATGGGCGAAGGCGCATGACATCCGCATCATCCTCGACATCCACGCCGCGCCCGGCGGGCAGACCGGCGTGAACCATGATGATGGCGTCGGCTATCCGCTGACCTTCTACGTGCCGGAATTCCAGCGCCGCACCATCGCGCTGTGGCGCGCCATCGCGGAGCGCTACAAGGACGAGCCGACCGTGCTGGCCTATGACCTGCTCAACGAGCCGATCTCGCCCTATCACGACACGGACTTCCTCAATCCGCGTCTCGAACCGCTCTATGCCAAGATCACGCAGGCGATCCGCGAGGTGGACCCGAACCACCCGGTGATCCTCGCCGCCGCGCAGTGGAGCACCAATTTCGGCGTGTTCGGTCCGCCCTTCGACGCCAATGCCGGCTACACCTACCACAAGTTCTGGGCGAGCCCGGAGCGGCGCGAGGTGCAGGACTACGTCAATTTCGCCAATCGCTGGGGCGTGCCGATCTTTCTCGGCGAGACCGGCGAACTGACCGACGAATGGAACGAGAAGTACCGGAAGATGAACGAGAAATTCGGCATCGGCTGGAGCTTCTGGACCTATAAGAACCTCGATTCGCTCTCCACCGTCTCCTCGATCGAGAAGCCGGACGGCTGGGACGCCATCGCCGCCTTCGGCTCCGCCCCGCGCGAGCAATGGGACGCCATGGCGAAGCCTTCGCGCGAGGAGGTGGCTTCGACCCTTGACGCCTACCTCGCCAATGCGCGCTTCGCCAGGACGCGGATCAATCGCGGCTATGTCCAATCGCTCGGGATGAAGGTGCCGTGAGCGTCGCATCCGATGAAGGGTGACGGTGGGGACACGCCCGGCCATGACGCCAATATTTTGCTACGGGACGAAGCGCCACACATGACCAACCACCTGTTCTCCCTCATCCGCTCCCGCCAGCCCGACCCCTCCCGCCTGTTCGCCGAATTGCCGGACGGCCGGCGCTATGATTACGGCGAGATGGAGCGGCGCTCGGCGCAATATGCCAATGCGCTGGTGCAGCTCGGGGTGATGCCCGGCGACCGGGTGGCGCTGCAGGTCGAGAAGAGCCTTGAGGCAGTGTTCGCCTATCTCGGCACGGTGCGGGCCGGGGCGGTGTTCCTGCCGCTCAACACCGCCTATACCCCCTCCGAGATCGATTATTTCCTCAGCGATGCCGAGCCGGCGGTGTTCGTCTGCGATCCCGCGCAGGAAGCCGCGCTGGCGCCGATCGCCAAAGCGCGCGGCGTCGGTCAACTCCTGACGCTCGATGCGGCGGGGGCCGGCACGCTGCGCGCGGCGGCGGACGCCCAGCGCACGAGCTTCGAGGACGTGGCGCGCGGGCCGGACGACCTCGCCGCGCTGCTCTACACCTCCGGCACCACCGGCCGCTCCAAGGGCGCGATGCTTAGCCACGACAACCTCGCCTCGAACGCGCAGGTGCTGGCGGAGTATTGGCGCTTCACGCCGGACGACGTGCTGATCCACGCCTTGCCGATCTTCCACACCCACGGCCTGTTCGTCGCGATCAATGCCACGCTGCTCGCCGGCTCGTCGATGATCTTCCTGCCGAAGTTCGACGCCGATCTGGTGCTGACGCTCATGGGCCGCGCCAGCGTGCTGATGGGCGTGCCGACCTTCTACACCCGCCTGCTGAAGCACCCCGGCCTGACGCCGGAGGCGGCGAAGGCGATGCGCCTGTTCATATCCGGCTCCGCGCCGCTGCTGGCCGAGACCCACCGCGAATGGCGGGCGCGCACGGCCCACGCCATTCTCGAACGCTATGGCATGACCGAAACCGGCATGAACACCTCGAACCCCTATGAGGGAGAGCGCATCGCCGGCACCGTCGGCTTCCCGCTGCCGGGGGTGGAACTGCGCGTGGTCGACCCCGAGAACGGCCGCGAACTGATCCACGGCGCCATCGGCATGATCGAGGTGAAGGGGCCCAACGTGTTCAAGGGCTATTGGCGGATGCCGGAAAAGACGGCGGCGGAGTTCCACGATGGCTGGTTCGTCACCGGCGATCTCGGCCTGATCGACACGCGCGGCTATGTGCAGATCGTCGGGCGCGGCAAGGATCTGGTGATCACCGGCGGCTTCAACGTCTACCCCAAAGAGATCGAGACCGAGATCGACGCCATTGACGGCGTGATCGAGAGCGCGGTGATCGGCGTGCCGCATGCCGATTTCGGCGAGGGCGTCACCGCCGTGGTGGTGGCGCGCCAGGGCATGGGGCTGACAGAGGCGCAGGTGCTCGGCGCGCTGGAGGGCCGGCTCGCCAGGTTCAAATGCCCCAAGCGCGTGGTCTTCCTCGACGATTTGCCGCGCAACACCATGGGCAAGGTGCAGAAGAACCTGCTGCGCGAGCAGTTCAAGGGGCTGTATGGCGGGTGAGGGGGCGGCTTGGATGGCCGTCTCAGACACGGCCATGACAGGGCTGGGGCGGCACTGACCGTGCCGCACTCCTTCTGTCCGTACTCGGCGTGACCCTGAGATCGTCCGTTTCGGGTGGCCGGTCGCCGCGCCCCGTGGCAGACCGGCGGGACACGACGCTGCACCAAAGGCCATCGATGAAACCGACGGCATCCGACGACGCTCTGCTCTATCGCGCGACGCTGCCGTCGCCGGTGGGCCTCCTCACGCTGGTCGCGGCCGATCATGGCCTCGTCGCGGTGCTGTGGCCGGCGGACGATCCCGCGCGCGTCCGCCTGCCGGCCTTGCTGGAGGCGCCGGATCATCCGGTTCTGGCGGAGGCGGGGCGGCAGCTTGGCGAGTATTTCGCCGGCACGCGGACCATGTTCGACCTGCCGCTCGCCCCGCGCGGCACGCAGTTCCAGTGCGCGGTGTGGCGGGCGCTGGATGCCATTCCCTATGGCGAAACCCGCTCCTATGCGCAGATCGCCCGTGAGGTCGGCTCGCCCAAGGCGTTCCGCGCGGTTGGCGCCGCCAATGGCCGCAACCCGATTTCCATCATCACGCCCTGCCACCGCGCCATTGGTTCCAACGGCACGCTGACCGGCTTTGCCGGCGGGCTGGAGGCCAAGCGTTATCTTCTTGCGCTGGAGGCGCGGCAGCGGACGCTGCTCTGAAGCTGGCGCCGCCTGTGCTAGGATCGCTCTATTCGATCCCCGCAGCGACCGCACCCATGCCCCGCACCGAGCTGTTCCTCGCCTTTCTCGCCACCGCCGGCCTGTTCGCCTGCATTCCCGGTCCCGCCATGCTCTACACGGCGGCGCAGACGCTCGCGCGCGGCCGCCTGTCCGGGCTGATGGCGGTGCTCGGCCTGCATCTGGGCTGCTATGTCCATGTCATCGCGGCGGCGGCCGGGCTTTCCGTGCTGTTTCATGCCGTGCCGGTGCTCTATCTCGGCGTGAAGCTCGCGGGCGCGGCCTATCTGGTGTGGCTCGGCATCGGGCTATTTCGCGCCAAGGCTGGCGGCGAGGAGGTGGCGCTGCCGGGGCTGGCGCGCAAATCGGCGCGGCGCGCCTTTATCGAGAGCGTGACGGTCGAGGTGCTGAACCCCAAGACCGCGATCTTCTTCCTTGCTTTGCTGCCGCAGTTCATCGATCCGGCGGCGAGCCTTCCGGTCTGGGCGCAGTTCCTCGTGCTCGGCACGCTGGTGAATGTGATGTTCACCTCGACCGATATCGCCTGCGTGATGGTTGCTGGCGCTCTGGTGGAGCGGCTCAGGCGCTCCAGCCGCGCGCAGCGCCTGATGCGGCGCGCCGGTGGGGCGGTGCTGGTCGGGCTCGGCACCCATCTCGCGCTCCAGCGCGGCTGAGGTTCAGTCCTTCAGCTTGCCGAGCACCGAGATCAGCTCGGCGACTTTCTTGCGCTGCTCGTCGGCGTCGCCGGAGGCGATGGCGTGCTCGACGCAATGGCCGACATGATCGCGCAGCACCTCTTCCTCCACGCGCTTCAGCGCCGCCCGCACCGCCGCCACCTGCGTGACGATATCGATGCAATAGCGGTTATCCTCGACCATGCGGGAGATACCCCGCACCTGTCCCTCGATGCGGTTGAGGCGTTTCAGGCAAGCGGTGCGCGTGTCGTTCTGCATGCTTGTCATATACCCCTGCCGGGTATATATCGCAAGCCGGGGTCGATACCCCGGCAGGGTATGCAAGGAGGCGGCGATGGCGGAGCACAAGGCGCACGATCACGCGGATCATGAGCACGCGGCGCACGATCATTCAGCGCGCGATCCATCAAAGGCGGGCGCTTCCTGCTGCGGTGGGCACAAGGCGACGGCGCCGGAGCCGAAAGCGTCCTCGTGCTGCGGCGGCGGCCACGATCATGCGCACCATGACCATGCGGGTCACGACCACCACGGCCACGACCACGCCCCCGCCCCGGCGTCCTCCCACATGGCGAAGGACCCCGTCTGCGGCATGGATGTCGATCCGCACACCGCGACGCTGAAGGCCGAGCACAACGGCGTCACCTATTATTTCTGCGCGCCCGGCTGCCGCACCAAGTTCATCGCCGACCCGCAGAAATATCTCGGCGACAAGGCCCCGGCCGAGCCGGTGCCGGAGGGCACGGAATATACCTGCCCGATGCACCCGGAAATCCGGCAGATCGGCCCCGGTTCCTGCCCGATCTGCGGCATGGCGCTGGAGCCGATGCTGGTGAGCCTCGACGACGGGCCGAACCACGAGCTCATCGACATGAGCCGCCGGTTCTGGATTGGCCTCGTGCTGGCGCTGCCGGTGTTCGTGCTGGAAATGGGCGGCCATCTGATTCCGGCGCTGCACCATCTGGTGCCGCCGGAAACGTCGGTGTGGATTCAGTTCGTGCTGGCGACACCTGTGGTGCTGTGGGCCGGCTGGCCGTTCTTCGTGCGCGGCTGGCAGTCTGTGCTGACCCGTAACCTCAACATGTTCACGCTGATCGCGCTCGGCACCGGGGCGGCCTATCTCTATAGCGTGGTCGCGGTCCTCGCGCCCGGCGCGTTCCCGGACGGATTCCGCGCGGCGGACGGCACGGTCGCGGTTTATTTCGAGGCGGCGGCGGTGATCACGGTGCTGGTGCTGCTCGGGCAGGTGCTGGAACTGCGCGCCCGCGAACAGACCTCCGGCGCGCTGAAGGCGCTGCTGGACCTCGCGCCGAAAACCGCGCGGCGTATCAACGCCGACGGCGGCGAGGAAGAGGTTCCGCTCGATCAGATCGGCGTCGGTGATCGGGTGCGCGTGCGCCCCGGCGAGAAGGTGCCGGTCGACGGCACGGTGGAGGAAGGCCGCTCGGCGCTGGACGAGAGCCTCGTCACCGGCGAATCCATGCCGGTGACCAAGGCCGAGGGCGACGCGGTGATCGGCGGCACGCTGAACCGTTCCGGCGGCCTCGTCATCGTGGCGAACAAGGTGGGCCGCGACACCATGCTCGCGCGAATCGTGCAGATGGTGGCGGAGGCGCAGCGCTCGCGCGCGCCGATCCAGCGGCTGGCCGACCGCATCGCCGGCTGGTTCGTGCCGCTGGTGGTCGGCGCGGCGCTCATCGCATTCGCCGCCTGGGCCTGGTTCGGGCCGGACCCGAAATTCGCCCATGCGCTGATCGCCGCCGTGGCGGTGCTGATCATCGCCTGTCCCTGCGCGCTGGGGCTCGCTACGCCGATGTCGATCATGGTCGGGGTCGGGCGCGGGGCGCAGATGGGCGTGCTGATCAAGAACGCCGAGGCGCTGGAGCGGCTGGAGAGGGTCGATACCCTCGTGGTCGACAAGACCGGGACGTTGACCGAAGGCAAGCCGGCGCTGACGGCTCTCGTGCCGGCGGAAGGCTTTGACGAGGACGGCGTGCTGCGGCTCGCCGCCAGCGTCGAGCGTCCCTCCGAGCACCCGCTGGCGCAGGCCATCGTCGCGGCGGCGGAAGCGAAGGGTATCGACATCCCCAAGGTGCGCGGCTTCGACAGCCCGACCGGCAAGGGCGCCTATGGCCTCGTCGAAGGCAAGCGCGTGGTGCTGGGCAGCGCCGCCTTTCTCAAGGAGCTCGGCATCGATACCGCCGAGCTGGCTGCCCGCGCGGACGAGCTGCGCGCCGATGGCGCGAGCGCGATCTTTATCGGCATCAACGGCAAGCCGGCGGGCATTCTCGCCATTGCCGATCCGATCAAGGCGACCACGCCCGAGGCAATCCGCCAGCTCGGCGCGGACGGGATCCGCGTCGTCATGCTAACCGGCGACAACCGCGTGACCGCGCAGGCGGTGGCAGCAAAGCTCGGCATCCCCGAGGTGGAGGCCGAAGTGGCGCCGGAGGGCAAGGCCGCCGTGATCGAGCGCCTCAAGAAGGAGGGGCGCGTGGTGGCGATGGCCGGCGACGGCGTGAACGACGCGCCGGCTCTGGCGAGCGCGGATGTCGGCATCGCCATGGGGCACGGCACCGATGTCGCCATCGAGAGCGCGGGCGTCACCCTGCTCAAGGGCGACCTCACCGGCATCGTCCGCGCGCGGCACCTGTCCAGCGCGACCATGGCCAATATCCGCCAGAACCTGTTCTTCGCCTTCATCTACAACGCGGCGGGCGTGCCCATCGCGGCGGGCGTGCTCTACCCGGTGTTCGGCCTGCTGCTCTCGCCCATGGTGGCGGCGCTCGCCATGTCGCTGTCCTCGGTCAGCGTCATCGCCAATGCGCTGAGGCTGCGGGCGGCGAAAGTGTGAGCCGGTCGACCAAGGCCGGCCGCGTCAGGCGGCCGGCCTTGTTTTTCGCCTCGAATCGTAATAATCGAAGTTACATGAAAAAGGACAGCCGTCTCTCCTCGGTGCTTCACGCCCTGCTTCATATGGCCGAGCGGGAGGGGCCGGTGACCTCCGAAGAACTGGGGGGGTGCATGCACACCAACCCGGTCGTCGTCCGCCGCACCATGGGCCTGCTGCGGGACGCCGGTCTGGTCGTTTCAGCCCGCGGTTCGGGTGGCGGCTGGCAGATCGTGGCCGATCTGGAACAGGTCACGCTTCGCCAGCTTCACGAGACGCTCGGCGAGCCCGCGATCTTCGCCATCGGCAATCGCAACGAGATGCCGCAATGCCTGGTCGAACAATCGGTCAACGCGGCGCTCGATGACGCCTTCGCCGAAGCCGAGGCGCTGCTCCTCGAACGATTTTCCCGGATCACCCTCGCGGAACTCGCCGCCGAGTTCCAACGGCGTCACGCCGCCTACAGACAGGGACAAGCCTGACCATGCACGATGTCGTCATTATCGGGGGCAGCTACGCCGGAATGGCCGCTGCCCTCCAGCTTCTGCGCGCACGCCGTTCGGTGCTGGTGATTGATGCCGGCCTGCGCCGCAACCGCTTCGCCAGCCGCTCGCACGGTTTTCTCGGACAAGATGGTGTCGATCCGGCCGAGATCGCGCGGGTCGCACGGTCCCAGCTTGGGGCGTACCCGACGCTGCACTGGGTCGAGGACACCGCGCTCGCCGCGTCCGGGTCGAAGGACGGCTTTACGGTCGCCACCGCCTCGGGTGCGGTCCATCACGGGCGCCGGCTGCTGTTCGCCACCGGCGTCAGCGACACGCTGCCCGCCATTGACGGGCTGGCCGAGCGCTGGGGGCGCAGCGTGTTTCACTGCCCCTATTGCCACGGCTACGAGCTGGAACGCGGGCGTATCGGCGTCATCGCCACTGGTGAGGGCGCGCTGCATCAGGCCCGGCTGGTCGCGGAATGGGGCGAGGTCACGCTGTTCACCCATGGCGCTTTCGTGCCCGGTGCCGGTGCGCGGGCGGAGCTTGCCGCGCATGGCGTCGCACTGGAGGAGGTGTCGATCGCGCGCATCGAGGAGACGGCGCTCGTGGTACTGGAAGATGGGCGCCAGCTGGACTTTGCCGGTCTGTTCACCGCCCCACTCAATGCGCCGGCGACGCCGATCGCGCAGGCGCTGGGCTGCGCATTGGCCGAGACGCCTTTCGGCACGCAGATCCGCGCCGACGAGGCCAAGGAGACCAGCATTCCCGGCGCCTATGCCTGCGGGGACGCGGCGCGGGTGCCGCATTCGGTGTCGCTCGCGGTGGCGGACGGCGCCTGGGCCGGGGTGAACCTTCACCGCTCACTGGTGTTCTGAGGCGGACGCCCATGAAAAACCCGCCCCCGGCGCAGGCCGGAGGCGGGTGAGACGGAAGCGCTATGCCTCATTCCGCCGCAAGGCGGAAGATCTGGGCGCTGGGCTTTTCGACCGGCATGTCGGTGGCGATCTTTTCGGCGATCATCTGCGCGGTGGCGGCCGAGAGCGTCCAGCCGAGATGGCCGTGGCCGGTGTTGTAGAACACGCCCGGCAGCTTGCCGGCGCCGACGCGCGGCATCAGGTTCGGCATCATCGGGCGCAGGCCGGCCCACGGCACGGCGCGCGCGGTGGAGACGCCGGGGAACAGCTTGCGGGTCCAGTTCACCAGCGGCGCAATGCGGTCGGCGCGGATATCGCGGTTCTCGCCGTTGAACTCGGCGGTGCCGGCAATGCGGAAGCGGTCCTTGCCGAGGCGCGACGTGACGATCTTGGTCTGGTCGTCGAGCAGGCTCACCCACGGCGCGGCGTTCTGGCTGGCCTCGTCGTCGAGCATGACAGTGATGGAATAGCCCTTCACCGGATAGATGTTCACGCGGTCGCCGAACTGGGCGGCCAGCGCGCGCGAGCCGACGCCGGCGCAGACCACCACGCCGTCGAAGCTCATGGTCTCATGGACCGGCTGGGCCTCATCGCTCGACGCGGCGAGGGTGAGCGCGATATCGACGCGCGGCTTGCCGGCGCTGACGCTGTGCTTGACCGAATCGACGCTCGCCTCGTTCACGAAGGTCACGCCATGGCGGCGGCAGGCATCGGCGAGGCCGCGGGTGAACAGGTGGATGTCGCCGGTGGAGTCGGATTCGGTGAAGAAGCCACCGTAATAATTGCCGTGCAGCGTCGGCTCGATCGCGCGGATTTCCGAGGGGCTGACGGCGCGGCGGGCGAGGCCGCCCTGGGCATAGAGCTCGCTGGCGCGGGCGGCGGCGTCATAGCCGAGCTTGTCGCGGTAGATGTGCAGGATGCCGCGCTTTTCGAGCTTGAAGTCGATGCCTTCGCGGTTCGCCATCTCGAACATGTAGTCCCGCGCCTTGATGGCGAGGCGGGTGGTCTCGATGGTGTTGGCCTTGTAGTTCGGGATGTTGGCGAGAAACTCGGCCATCCAGGAATATTTGTGCCAGGAGGGCTTGGGGTTCATCAGCAGCGGGGCGTCCGCCTTGAACATCCACTTGATGCCCTTGAGCACGGTGGACCAGGAGTTCCACACCTCGGCGTTGGAGGCGGAGAGCTGGCCGCCATTGGCGAAGGAGGTCTCCATCGCCGCATAGCGCTGGCGATCGATGACCGTGACGTCGTAGCCACGTTCGCTGAGGGCATAGGCGGTGGTGATGCCGGTTATGCCGGCGCCGATAACAGCAATGCTGCGCATGGGGAACTCCCGCGCTTGAGGACGACAAGGCGCGGATGGCTCATCCATCCGGCCCACTGTCCCCAATCTGTCGCGGTACCTGAGAGCTCGCCCCGAGCCGGACGGAACGAACCGTCACCACTCGGGCTTCCCCTTCGGTGGACGCCTGCCTTCATCGCGGCGGCGCCTCTCTCCAGATCGTCCTGATTATGCGGTCCCTTGGGCCTGAGAGTTTCCTGGGGGGTTGCTCCGTCGGCGCCGACACATGTCCGGGAGGACTGTCGGTCTCTCCCGCATAACCATTAGCAGACGGCTATATGCATCGCACAAAAGCATGCCCGTTTCAAGGGCAGGCATGGCGCGCGCGCCCCCGACCAAGGGATGAGACGCGTGGCTTACAGCGTCGTGACGGCATCCAGCCCGAGATCGAGGATCGGCGCGGAATGGGTAATCCAGCCGACCGAAATCAGGTCGACGCCGCTGGCCGCGATCGGGCCGATGGTCTCGCGATTGATCCGGCCCGAGGCCTCGGTGAGCGCCCGCCCACCCACGATCGCGACCGCCTGGCGCAGCAGTTCCGGCCCCATATTGTCGAGCAGCACCGCGTCGACGCCTTCCGCCATCGCCTCGTGGAGCTGATCGAGCGTGTCGACCTCGACCTCGATCTTCAGCATGTGCCCGGCATGGGCCTTGGCCGCGCGGATGGCTGGCACCACACCGCCGGCGACCGCGATGTGGTTGTCCTTGATCAGCACCGCGTCGTCGAGGCCGAAACGGTGGTTGGAGCCGCCGCCGGCGCGCACCGCGTGCTTTTCCAGCGCGCGCAGGCCCGGCGTGGTCTTGCGGGTGCACACCACATGAGCCTTGCCGTGGGCCCGGGCGATCTCGACCAGCGAGGCGGTGGCGGTCGCGATACCGGACATGCGGCAGGCGAGGTTCAGTGCCACGCGCTCGGCCGAGAGGATGGAGCGCGCCGAACCGCGCACGCGCATCACCACATCGCCCGGCGCCAGCGCCGCGCCGTCGGGGCGTTCGACCGTGACGTCGAGAGTGGGGTCATAGAGCTGGAAGGCGAGGCGGGCGACATCGATGCCGGCGGCGACGCCGGGCTGGCGGCTGGCGACCACCGCCTCGAAGCGCAGGCCGGCGGGCACCACCGAATCGGTGGTGATGTCGCCGGCGCGGCCAAGGTCTTCGAGAAACGCGGTGCGCAGCAGCGGCTCGACCAGCAGATGGGGCAGGGGAGGCAGATGAGACTGGGACATGGCTGTTTAACCTGTGAAATTCCTGCGGCCCGGAAACCGGGTGTCGCCGCTGCCCCCTCGCCCCGTATGGGCGAGGGGTGGGGTGAGGGAAGCTGGACGGCTCCGCGACCGTGTCGCCCTCACCGATCCGCGTCGCGGATCATCTCGTCCGATGGGCGGCCTATACGAGGCTGTCTTACGCCACCTGCCGCTCGGCCGGTTCCAGCGCGATGTCGTCCAGCGCGATCTCGGCGTGCCGAGCGTCGGCAGCGGGCTGCGGGAAGTCGGCGCGGAAATGCCCGCCCCGGCTCTCCTCGCGCCGCAGCGCGGCTTGCGCGACCATCCGCGCGATCAGCGACAGGTCGTCGCCGTCGCGCTCGGCCAGCGCGGTGAGTTGCCCGAGAGCGGCCCTCAGCGACGCCGCCTCGCGCACCACCCCGACCTGCCGGTCCATCAGTGCGCGGATTTCTGCGCGCGACAGCGAGCGGCGCACCGGGGCGGTCCCCTCGAGGTCGCGCACACCCGGGACGTCGCGGCCGGCGATGTCGGCGGCGATGCGCGGGGCGAAGGCGAGCGCCTCCAGCAGCGAGTTGCTGGCGAGCCGGTTGGCGCCGTGCAGCCCGGTCGAGGCGACCTCGCCGCAGGCCCACAGCCCTTCCAGCGTCGAGCGGCCGGAGAGGTCCACCTTGATGCCGCCCATGTGGTAATGCGCCGCCGGCCGCACCGGGATCGGGGTCAGCGCCGGGTCGATGCCATTGGCCCGGCACAGCGCGACCACGCCGGGGAAGCGGCGGTCGATATTCGTGAGCCGGGCGTCCAGCACCACCTGACGGCCGCTGGCGATCTGGGCGAAGATGGCGCGTGCCACCACATCGCGCGGGGCAAGCTCGCGGCCGGGCACGTTCTCCATGAAGCGCTCGCCGCGTTCGTTCAGCAGGATCGCGCCTTCCCCGCGCAGCGCCTCGGTGGCGAGCGGCATCGGCGCCGGGCCGCCGGGTCCGCGCGCCTGCGCGTCGGTCACCGCCATGGCGGTCGGGTGGAACTGCACGAACTCCATGTCGCGCATCACCGCCCCCGCGCGGGCGGCAAGAGCGAGGCCCGAGCCCGTTGCCCCGAGTGGATTGGTGGTCGAGGCATAGAGCCCGCCGAGCCCGCCGGTCGCCAGCACTACCGCGCGGGCGGCAAGGCGCAGCGTCTCGCCATCGGCGCGGGTGACGGCGAGGCCCGCGACCCGCCCGTGCGTGTCGCGCAGCAGGGCGGTGGCGCGGGTCGCCTCCATCAGATGGATCGACGGGCAGGCGCGCACTGCGCGTACCAGTGTTTCCAACACCACGCGCCCGGTGCCGTCGCCATCGGCATGGACGATGCGCCGGCGGCAATGGGCGGCCTCCAGCCCCAGCGCGAGCGCGCCGGAAGCGTCGCGGTCGAACGGGGTGGAGAGGCTGACCAGCCAGTCGATGGCGGCCGGTGCGGCCTCCGCGACCAGCCGGGCGACCGGGACATCGGAAAGGCCGGCGCCGGCGGCCAGCGTGTCGAGGGCGTGCAACTCCGGCCGGTCATCGGCGCCGAGCGCGGCGGCGATGCCGCCCTGCGCCCATCCGGTCGCGGCCTCCTGCCCGAGGGTGGAGGCGACGATGAGCGTGACCGGCAGGGGGCTGAGCCGCAGCGCGGTGGCGAGGCCGGCAACCCCGCCGCCCACAACGACGACGTTTTCAGGCGCGTGCTTCACGGCGATTGTCCTTGAAAAGCAGCCTTCAGCGGATGGCGAGCATGCGCTCGACGGCGAGCCGGGCGCGGTCGGCGATGGCGGGATCGATCTCGACGGCGTGGGTCATCGTTTCCAGCGAGCGACGGATCGCCGGCAGGGTGATGCGGCGCATGTGCGGGCACAGATTGCACGGCCGCACGAACTCGACATCCGGGTGGAGCACCGACACGTTGTCGGCCATCGAGCACTCGGTGATCAGCACCACGCGCGCGGGCTTCTCGTCGCGCACATAGTCGGCCATGCCGGCGGTGGAGCCGGCATAGTCGGCTTCGGCCACCACCTCGGGCGGGCATTCAGGATGCGCCAGCACCACGACGCCGGGATGGTTCTCGCGCAGGTCGCGAATGTCCTGCGGGGTGAAGCGCTCATGCACCTCGCAATGGCCCTTCCACGCGATCAGCTCCAGCTCCGGCACTTCCTTCTGCACGTTCTGGGCGAGGAACTCGTCGGGCAGCATCAGGATGCGCTTGGTGCCCCATTCCTTCGCGACATGGCGCACCACCTTCACGGCGTTGCCGGAGGTGCAGCAATAATCGCTCTCGGCCTTCACCTCGGCGGAGGTGTTGACATAGGTGACCACCGGCACGCCGGGGAAGCGTTCGCGCATCAGGCGGATGTCGGCGGCGGTGATGCTCTCGGCCAGCGAGCAGCCGGCCTTCATGTCCGGCATCAGCACGGTCTTGGACGGGTTCAGCAGCTTGGCGGTCTCGGCCATGAAATGCACGCCGGCCATGACGATGACGTCGGCATCCACCGTCACCGCCTCGCGGGCGAGCGCAAGGCTGTCGCCCACGATGTCGGCCACCGTGTTGAAGATTTCCGGCGCCTGGTAATTGTGACCGAGCACGACGGCGTTGCGCTCTTTCTTCAGCCGCTCGATCGCCTCGACCTCGCGCGCGATCAGCGGCCATTCCGCGGGGGTGACGTGGCCGGCGACCCGCGCATAAAGCTCGGGCAGCGGCAGCGTCGCCGGCCGCGCGGGCTCGGCATAAAGGCGGGCGGCGGCCTCGTCGCGAGACCGGGTGGAACGTTCCACGGCGTTGGCGTCCAGCATGTCCACTCCCTTATACTCTTTTTGAGTATAACTAGGGTCAAGAAAGACCGGGCGCGAGGCCCGGCATTTGGCTTATGCTAAGACTGAGTATAAGTGCCTGTCAACGGCCCGTCACAAATGGCATGATCCAATTTGCGGATCATGCCGCAAGGCACGCGCAGCGCTTGGAATTTCGTTCATGACCTTGAAGATCGGGCCCGCCGCGGCCGCCGACGAACGTGCCGTGGTCCACCTCTGGCGCGCCTGCGGGCTCACCGTGCCCTATAACGACCCGGCGGCGGATTTCCGGCAGGCGCTGGGCCGCGAGGCATCGGACGTGCTGATCGCGCGGGCGGAATGCGGGCGGATCGTCGGGGCGGTCATGGTCGGCCATGACGGGCATCGCGGCTGGCTCTACTACCTCGCCGCCGAGCCGACGATGCAGCGCCAGGGCATCGGCAGCGTGATGGTGGAGGCTGCGGAAGGCTGGCTGAAGGCGCGCGGCATCGTCAAGGCGCAGCTTCTGGTGCGCGAGACTAATGCCGGCGTCGTGGCGTTTTATGAAAAGCTGGGATTCGAGATCGCCCCGCGCCTCGTGATGTCGAAGTGGATCGACGGGCGGGAGTGACAGATCGGACGGGAAAAATGGCCCCGCGCCGACGCCCGGTCCGGGCGCCGTGCGGGGGGTGTCGGCCGGTTCAGCCGATCTGTTCGATGATGATGGCGCGAATCTGCTCGCGCGTCAGGCCGCACGGCTCCGGCTTCCAGTCAGTGCTGGAGCGGATGACGGGCTGGGTAGGGTGGGTCTGCTTCTTGTTAGTCATAAATCCTCGATGCCGCGGCGACGTAATGTCGGCGGCTGACGCTATGCGTCTGTGTGGTGAAAGAAAGCCTCGCATCGCAACAGATGCCGGCTCGGCCGCCAGACCGGCGACGATGGGAAACTAACGGCCTAATGCGTCGCGAATGTGACGTAACGGACGCTCGACGTCACCGCCGCCCGCTGCCACCCGGCAGCCGCACGCCGGGGGCGGGGCGCTCCAGCAGCACCTCGCGGCGGAACCGCACCAGCCGCGCCGGCCGCCCGCCGGTTTCGGTCGCGGTCTCGCCGGTCTCCTCGACGAGGCGCTGCTGCTCCACCAGCCGGCGGAAATTCTGCTTGTGCAGCCGCACCCCCGACAGCGCCTCCACCGTGCGCTGGAGCTGCAGCAGGGTGAAGGAAGGCGGCATCAGCTCGAACACAACGGGGCGATATTTGATCTTGCCGCGCAGCCGGGCGATGGCGAGCGCCAGCATGCGGCGGTGATCCACCGCCATCTCGACGCCGGACGGCCTGAGCGCCGTGCGCGCCGCGCCGCGCTCGCGCAGCGCCTCCGCCACGAGACCGGCCTCGTACAGCAACTCGTAGCGCTCCAGCACGCGCTCCTCGTTCCAGGAGCCGTCCTTGCCGCCATCCTTGCCGAAGCACAGCGTCACCCGCTCCGCCCGCATCTCGCCGGCGCGCGCATCCGCCGCTGCCGCCGCCCAGGCGTGCAGGCCCGGCTCCAGCGCGTCGAGCACCTTCGGACGGCCGTCGCGCCAGTCCTCCCACGGGAAATAGCGATACCAGCTCTGCCATACCGCATCGGTATCGCCGGCCGGGCGCGCCTCGCGCACCAGCGCGAGATAGGCCAGCGAGAGCGAGCGCCGGGCATCCTCCCCGCGGTCACGGTCGCCGAAGGTGTAGAGCTGCTCGACATGGCCGAGCACCTGCAGGGTCTGCCGCTCCACCCAGCTTCGCAGGCCCACTTCCAGCGTGCGGTGGCCGCGCTCCAGTGGGCCGGAGGGCAGGGATTCGCTCGCCCCGCCCACCACCTCGCCGACGCCGCGACGGATCGCCAGCACCTTGGGGTCGTCCTCCGTCACGGCGACGATCACCGCGCTCAGCCCGATGGTCAGGTCGTCTTGCCGGCGGGCGGGCGTCTCGGGGGGCGGGC
>NZ_JAZDRM010000023.1:0-79573 GCF_047501495.1 Ancylobacter sp. G4_0304
CCCCAGCCCCAGGCCGGGCCGACGCCGATCGCCACGGCGCCGGGTCCCCAGCCCCAGCCGTCATCATAATCGTCGTAATAGACCGGCGCCGGCTGCACCACGACGCGCGTGCCGCCGCCGAAGCTGAGGTAGCGCGCACTGGCGAAGCCGCCCGCGACGCGGCACCAGCTGCCGGTACATGAGTCGACATTCACGCTCTGGCCCGCCCGCAGCGAGCCAATCACGGCATAGCCGGTGCCGGGACCGCTGCGGACATTGAGATCGGTGGTAACCACCGCCGGCCGAGCCGAGGCGGCGACGCTGCCGGCAAGCAGTAAGCCCGCCGCCAGCAAGAGGGATTTGGGAAACCGCATTGCACTCTCCTCACCAGCGCGGCGAGCATCGCCGCGACGTCCGCGCCTTCCCGGACCGGGAGGCGTCGACGCATGCACCTGATGAGCATGGCAACTATTTCAGGCGGAATTTGTTGCAGCTTCCCCTGCGATAGCCGCTCGTGGCTCAGAACAGGCCCGCACGCGGCCGCCAGACTACAGGACGGCCGTTGTAGCGGGGTCCGGCATCATACGGACCCTGCCAGCGCGGCCCGAGCCCGTTCGCACCGCCGCCATACCAGCGCGCCGGCTGCGGGCGCAGGCCCTCATTGCGGGTCGACCAGTAGTAATTGCCGCGCCGGTCGCCGCGATAGGCCTGCACCGGGTAGCCGGGATGCATGTTCCAGTAGGTCGGGCGCCCGCCCCAATAGCTTGGCCGCGCGCCCCAGTTGCTGGGAATGTTGCGGCCATAGAGCGAGGGCCCCCAATAGCCCGGCCCCCGGTCGCGGGTGCCGTAGGAATATTGCGGGCCGAGGCTCACGCGCCAGTTGGCGCCGATCGGGGCCGTGGCCGGCGCATTGTACCAGCCGCCGCCCCAGCCGCCTTCGCCGAAGCCGTAGCTGGCGGCGGTGGCGATCGCCTCGAAGGGCGCGGCGATATCGGCGGCGAGATTGGCGAGCGGGGACGTGTAGGTCGGGTAGGTCGCGCCGGGAATGTAGCGCGAGCCGGTATAGGCGCCGCCGAAAGTCGGGTCCGGAGCATAGGCATTGCCGTAGCCGGGCTGGGCATAGGCCTGAGCGTAGGCCGGCTGGGCATAAGCGGGCTGGGCGTAGCTCGTGCGGCCATAGCTGGCCGTCGCCGGCGCGCTGTAGCTGGCGCGGGCGTAGGTCGCGGGCTGGGCCGCGGGCGTCGGGTAGTTCGCGCCGGGCGCGCCAGAGCCCCCGGTGGAAATGTGGCGGGCGCTGACATAGCCGTACTGCGTCTGGCACCAGCTTCCCGCGCAGGACACCACGTTCACCGCCGAGCCGGCCGGCAGCGTGCCGAGAAGGTCGTAGCCGACGCCGGGACCCGAGCGCACATTGAGCGCGGAGACGGTGGTGGCGGAATAGCCCGGCCCGGTCGGCGCCGCAGCATTGTAGCGGCGCGGATCCTGATAGGCCGTGCCCGGATAGGCGGCGTTCTGCGGAAGAGCGGGCGCGGCCGGCGCCGTGGTGCCATAGGGCTGGCGGTAATTGGTGCCGAGGGTCGGCGCGGTGCCGGGGGTGATGCCGGGCGTCGCGCCCGCCTGCGCCGGCAGGAACGGGCGCTGCTGCACCGGCTGCGGCGCGAGCTGCGCGGCGGCGGGCTGGCGGTAATTCGTGCCCGGCGAGGCCAGCGCGTAGTTCGGCGCGGCATAGGCCCGCGCGGCGGCCGGCTGCGCGCCGGTATAGAGCGCGCCCTGCGCGACGAGGCGGGCGCTGACATAGCCGTACTGGGTCTGGCACCAGCTGCCGGTGCAGCTCATGATGTCGACCGGCGAGCCGGCCGGCAGCGAGCCGATCACGCCGTAGCGTGTGCCGGGACCGGAGCGGACATTGACATTGGCGCGCACGGTGGCCTGCCCGCCGGCGACGCCATAGGCGTTCGGCGCGTAGCCCGGCGCGAGGTTCGCCACGGGCTGCGCCGCGAGGCGCTGGGCGGCCGGAACGCGGTAATTGGTGTTGGAGGCGGCATAGGGAATGCCCGGGACGCCGGTGGGTACGCCACCCGCGCCGGCCATCGGCACGCCACCCTGCCCGGCCGCGCCATAGCCCATGGTGGCTTGCGCGGCGAGATTTCCGGCGTAATAGGCGGAATCCCGCGAGCCGGAGCCTGGCAGCAGCGGCTGCGCCGCCGAACTCAGCACCTGTTGCACCGGGCCACGCGACAGATGGAACAGGCTGATATAGCCCTCGTCGGTCTGGCACCAGGTATTGGCGCAGGACTGCACTTCGACCTTGGTGAAGTCCGGCAGGGTCTTGATGATGGAATATTCGACGCCGGGACCGGAGCGGACATTGGTCTCGCCGATCGTGGTGCGCGCGCCCTTCATGGTGCCGAAGCTGCCCGGCGCCCCGGTCGTCACCGGCGCCGCCGCGAGCGCGGTCGCGGCATTGGCGTCATAGCCCGGCGCGGGCGCGGCCGGCGCCGTGGTGCCATAGGGCTGGCGGTAGTTGGTGCCGAGGGTCGGCGCGGTGCCGGGGGTGATGCCGGGCGTCGCGCCCGCCTGCGCCGGCAGGAACGGGCGCTGCTGCACCGGCTGCGGGGCAAGCTGCGCGGCGGCGGGCTGTCGGTAGTTCGTGCCCGGCGAGGCCAGCGCGTAATTCGCCGCGGCATAGGCCCGCGCGGCGGCCGGCTGTGCGCCGGTATAGAGCGCGCCCTGCGCGACGAGGCGGGCGCTGACATAGCCGTACTGGGTCTGGCACCAGCTGCCGGTGCAGCTCATGATGTCGACCGGCGAGCCGGCCGGCAGCGAGCCGATCACGCCGTAGCGTGTGCCGGGACCGGAGCGGACATTGACATTGGCGCGCACGGTGGCCTGCCCGCCGGCGACGCCATAGGCATTCGGCGCGTAGCCCGGCGCGAGGTTCGCCACGGGCTGCGCCGCGAGGCGCTGGGCGGCCGGAACGCGGTAATTGGTGTTGGAGGCGGCATAGGGAATGCCCGGGACGCCGGAGGGTACGCCACCCGCGCCGGCCATCGGCACGCCACCCTGCCCGGCCGCGCCATAGCCCATGGTGGCCTGCGCGGCGAGATTTCCGGCGTAATAGGCGGAATCCCGCGAGCCGGAGCCTGGCAGCAGCGGCTGCGCCGCCGAACTCAGCACCTGTTGCACCGGGCCACGCGACAGATGGAACAGGCTGATATAGCCCTCGTCGGTCTGGCACCAGGTATTGGCGCAGGACTGCACTTCGACCTTGGTGAAGTCCGGCAGGGTCTTGATGATGGAATATTCGACGCCGGGACCGGAGCGGACATTGGTCTCGCCGATTGTGGTGCGCGCGCCCTTCATGGTGCCGAAGCTGCCCGGCGCCCCGGTCGTCACCGGCGCCGCCGCGAGCGCGCTCGCGGCATTGGCGTCATAGCCCGGCGCGGGCGCGGCCGGCGCCGTGGTGCCATAGGGCTGGCGGTAATTGGTGCCGAGGGTGGGCGCGGTGCCGGGGGTGATACCGGGGGTCGCGCCTGCCTGCGCCGGCAGGAACGGGCGCTGCTGCACCGGCTGCGGCGCGAGCTGGGCGGCGGCGGGCTGGCGGTAATTCGTGCCCGGCGAGGCCAGCGCGTAGTTCGGCACGCTGTAATTGGGCGCGGCATAGGCGCCGACCCCGTAGGCCGCGCCGGCATAGCCGCCCTGCGACAACATCCGGGCGCTGACATAGCCGTATTGCGTCTGGCACCAGCTGCCGGTGCAGCCGAGAATATCGACCGGCGATCCCGCCGGCAGCGAGGCGATGACGCTGTAGCGCGCCCCCGGACCCGAGCGCACGTTCACATTCGCCGTCGTCGTCGCAGGCACCGCCGCGGCGTGCATCGTGCCGGCCAGAACCAGCCCGGCGGACAGCGCGAAGGATGTCGTGAACCTCATAAGGTCCTCCTCGTCGCCGGGCTGCACCAGGGCGCGCAGCATCGGCAGCGTCACGCTGCCCGGAAAAGGGATTGACGGCAATCAAATGCCGCAAAGATGGTTGCCAAGGTGCAACCCGAATCAGCGAAATCCCGGGTTGCGGATCAACGCGAGGGAAGGCCATGGCCTGACGCAGCGGCGCCGGACAATGATACCGCCATGGCCGTCCCCGCTTCTCGCGCAAACGAAAATGCCCGGAGGAACCTGTCGGTCTCCGGGTCATTTCGTTTGAAAGATCAATAGCTTATCGCGAGTTCTTCCGCCATTTCACAACGGAGGGAGAGGCGCGGCGGCAGGCTCAGCCTTCCGCCTTCAGGCTCGCAATGGCGTCGGCGAGCAGCTCTTCCATGGTGCGGCGGATGCGGTGCTCGGAAATATCGAGGCCCTTGGCGTCGAAATCCGCCTTAACCTTCCGGTAGACGTCCTCGTCGCCCGCCTCTTCGAGATCGGCCTCGATCAGGGACTTGGCATAGGCCGCGGCTTCGTCGCCGGACAGGCCGAGCTTGTCGGCCGCCCACAGGCCCAGCGCGCGGTTGCGGCGGGCGCTTGCCTTGAAGCGCAGCGTCGCGTCATGCGCGAACTTGGCTTCAAAGGCATCTTCACGATTGTCGAACGTGCTCATGTCTCGCCCTCGTGCATGACTGGTCGCGGGCTTGATTATCGCGAGCCCGCCCCCAAATCAACGTCGCTGGCGTACCCAAGTGCCCCCTACGTCAATGTGACGCCGGGGCGTGGGTTGCGCGGCACGCGCGGCCGCGTTGCATACCGTCCTGTTTGTATCCGCTTCGCCAATCGGCTAGTGTCGGCGCGGGTGCTGGTGCAATGCGATACGAATCGATAAAGCGCGTCTCGTTACGCATGCGCCCGAAGCACTCAGCCGTGGACCTGCAACACCGGAGCCCCGGCATCAATGGATTTCCTCAACCGACGGTACCCCCCCATGAGCCGCCGCCGCCGCATTTACGAAGGTAAGGCGAAGGTCCTTTATGAAGGCCCCGAGCCCGGCACCTTGATCCAGCACTTCAAGGATGACGCCACCGCGTTCAACGCGAAGAAGCACGACGTCATCGACGGCAAAGGCGTGCTGAACAACCGCATCTCGGAATACGTCTTCCTGAAGCTGAACGAGATCGGCGTTCCCACCCACTTCATCAAGCGGCTGAACATGCGCGAGCAGCTCATCCGCGAAGTGGAGATCATTCCGCTCGAAGTCGTGGTGCGCAACGTTGCCGCCGGCTCGCTGTCGACCCGCCTCGGTATCGAGGAAGGCACGCAGCTCCCGCGCTCGATCATCGAGTTCTACTATAAGAACGACCAGCTCAACGACCCGATGGTGTCGGAAGAGCACATCACGGCGTTCGGCTGGGCGACGACCCAGGAGATCGACGACATCATCGCGCTCGCGATCCGCGTCAACGATTTCCTCTCGGGCCTGTTCCTCGGCGTCGGCATCCGTCTCGTCGACTTCAAGATGGAATGCGGCCGCCTGTGGGAAAACGACATGATGCGCATCGTCGTCGCCGACGAGATCAGCCCGGACTCGTGCCGGCTGTGGGACATCAAGTCGAACGACAAGCTCGACAAGGACCGCTTCCGCCGCGACATGGGCGGGCTGGTCGAAGCCTATTCGGAAGTCGCCCGCCGTCTCGGCATCATGTCCGAGAACGAGCGCTCGCCGACCGGCGGGCCGGTGCTGGTGAAGTCCGAACCCGAGAAATGAGCCGTTGAGCCGCACGCGGCGCAATGCTAGGCGGGGGCGGTAAGCCCCCGCTTTACGTTTCTGACACCCGATGCGGGTGGCTGGAGGCCCGAAAGGTTTCCCGCGGCCCGTCGCAAAGCGATGCAAAGAGCTGACCCATGAAGGCGCGCGTTCTCGTCACCCTGAAATCCGCCGTGCTCGACCCGCAGGGCAAAGCCATTGAGGGCGCGCTGCGCTCGCTCGGCGTGCCGGGTGTCGCCAGCGTCCGGCAGGGCAAGGTCTTCGATGTCGAGCTCGACGGCGACGACAAGGTCCGCGCCGAGGCGACGCTGAAGGATGCCTGCGAGAAGCTGCTCGCCAATACGGTGATCGAAAGCTACCGCATCGAGTTCGTGGGTTAGACCGATGAAATCCGCCGTCCTCGTCTTCCCCGGCTCCAATCGCGAGGGTGACGCCAAGCACGCGCTGGAGAAGGTCTCCGGCAGCCGCGTCAGCCTGGTCTGGCACGCCGAGACCGAGCTTCCGACCGGCACCGACCTCGTGGTGCTGCCCGGCGGCTTCTCCTATGGCGATTATCTGCGCTGCGGCGCCATTGCGGCCCGCGCCTCGATCATGGACGCGGTGCGCGCCCACGCCGCGCGCGGCGGCCTGGTGCTCGGCATCTGCAACGGCTTCCAGATCCTGTGCGAAAGCGGCCTGCTGCCGGGCGTGCTGGTGCGCAATGCGCGGCTGCGTTTCGTCTGCCGCGAGGCGCTGCTGAAGGTCGAGCGCACCGATACGCCTTTCACCCGCAAATACGCCAAGGGCGCCGTGGTGCGCTACCCGGTGGCGCATGGCGAGGGCAATTACGCGGCCGATGCCGAGACGCTGAAGCGGCTGGAAGGCGATGGGCGGGTGATCTTCCGCTATGTGACCGCGGACGGTCGGCGCGACGACACGCAGGTGCTGAACGGCGCGGCCAACTCCATCGCCGGCATCGCCTCGGAAAAGCTGAACGTGCTCGGCCTGATGCCGCACCCCGAGAACCATGTCGACCCGCTGCTCGGCCCGACCGACGGGCGCGGCCTGTTCGAGAGCATTGCCGGCGTGCTGGAAAAGGCGTGAGCCCCGCGCTCACCGCCCTGCCCCGCATGACGCGAAACGGAATGACGGCCCTCGCATGACCTCCCCTGAACCGAAGATCACTCCCCAGCTCGTCGCCGACCATGGGCTCAAGCCCGACGAGTATGAGCGCATCCTAAAGCTGATCGGCCGCGAGCCGAGCTTCACCGAGCTTGGCATCTTCTCGGCGATGTGGAACGAGCACTGTTCCTACAAATCCTCGCGCCTGCACCTGAAGGGCCTGCCGACCAAGGCACCCTGGGTGATCCAGGGTCCCGGCGAGAATGCCGGCGTGATCGACATCGGCGACGGGCAGGCCGCCGTGTTCAAGATGGAGAGCCACAACCACCCGTCCTATATCGAGCCCTATCAGGGCGCGGGCACGGGTGTTGGCGGCATTCTGCGCGACGTGTTCACCATGGGCGCGCGCCCCATCGCGGCGCTGAACGCGCTGCGCTTCGGCGACCCCAAGCACCCGCGCACGCGGCACCTCGTCGCCGGCGTGGTGGCGGGCATTGGCGGTTATGGCAATTCCTTCGGCGTGCCGACCGTCGGCGGCCTCGTCGGCTTCCACACCCGCTATGACGGCAACTGCCTGGTCAACGCCATGGCGGTCGGCCTCGCGGACGCCGACAAGATCTTCTACGCCAAGGCGACGGGCGTCGGCCTGCCGGTGGTTTATCTCGGTTCCAAAACCGGGCGCGACGGTATTCATGGCGCCACCATGGCCTCGGCCGAGTTCGGCGAGGGCGCGGAGGAGAAGCGGCCCACCGTGCAGGTCGGCGACCCCTTCGCCGAGAAGCTGCTGCTGGAAGCCTGCCTCGAAATCATGGAAGCGGGCTGCGTGGTCGCGATCCAGGACATGGGCGCGGCCGGCCTCACCTGCTCGGCGGTCGAGATGGGCGCCAAGGGCGACCTCGGCATTGAGCTGGACCTCGACAAGCTGCCCTGCCGCGAGGCGGGCATGAGCGCCTATGAAATGATGCTCTCCGAGAGCCAGGAGCGCATGCTCATGGTGATCGCGCCCGGCAAGGAAGCGCAGGCCGAGGCCATCTTCCGCAAATGGGGGCTCGACTTCGCCATTGTCGGGCGCACCACCGACACGCTGCGCTTCGTGGTCAAGCACAAGGGCGAAGTGAAGGCCGATCTGCCGATCAAGGAACTGGGCGACGAGGCCCCGCTCTATGACCGTCCGTGGGTCGAGACGCCCAAGCAGCAGAATGTCGATCCCGCCTCGCTGGAGATTTCCGCCACCGTGCCGGGCGCGCTGGAGCGGCTGATCGGCTCGCCGGACTTCGCCTCCAAGCGCTGGATCTGGGAGCAGTACGACCACCTCATCCTCAACAACACCGTGCAGCGCCCCGGCGGCGACGCGGCCGTGGTGCGCGTCGAGGACGGCCCGAAGGGTCTGGTCATGGCCTGCGACGTCACCCCGCGCTATTGCGAGGCCGACCCGTTCGAGGGCGGCAAGCAGGCGGTCGCGGAAGTGTGGCGCAACATCACCGCCGTCGGCGGCAAGCCGCTGGCGCTGACCGACAATCTGAACTTCGGCAACCCCGAGCGGCCCGAGATCATGGGCCAGCTCGTCGGCTGCCTGCGCGGCATCGGCGCCGCGGCGCTGGCGCTCGACTTCCCGGTCGTCTCCGGCAATGTCAGCCTCTACAACGAGACCAATGGCCGCGCGATCCTGCCGACCCCGACCATTGGCGGCGTCGGCGTGGTGGCCGATGTCGCGAAGACGGCGACGCTGGCGTTCAAGGACGATGGCGAGACCATCCTCGTGATCGGCGCCACCACCGGCTGGCTTGGCCAGTCGGCCTTCCTCTCGGAGATTCTCGACCGCGAGGATGGTGCCCCGCCCCCGGTCGATCTCGCGCTGGAGCGCAAGCACGGCGACTTCGTGCGCACGCTGATCGAGGAGGGTCTGGTGACCGCCGTGCATGACGTCTCCGATGGCGGCCTGCTGGTCGCCGTGGCCGAGATGGCGATGGCCTCTAGCATCGGCGCCACGCTGGTCGCCCCGCCCGCCGGCACGGTGCCGCACGCCTTCTGGTTCGGCGAGGATCAGGCGCGCTACATCGTGACGGTGAGCCACGCCAAGGCGCTCGTGCTGAAGCGCGCGGAAACCGCCGGAATCACGGTGGCAAAGCTCGGCGTCACCGGCTCCGACCGATTGAATATCCCCGGCGAGCGCCCAATTATCGTGGATGCGCTGCGTGAGCGTCACGAGGCGTGGCTTCCCATCTATATGGGCGCCGGCTTTTGATGTGAGGGAGCACTGACCTATGGCGATGGAAGCGGCCGAGATCGAACGGCTGATCAAGCAGGGCCTTCCCGGCGCGGATGTGTCGATCCGCGACCTTGCCGGCGACGGCAATCATTATGCCGCCACGGTGACGTGCGAGAGCTTTCGCGGAAAGAGCCGGGTGCAGCAGCACCAGATGGTCTATGCCGCGCTTCAAGGCCAGATGGGCGGCATCTTGCACGCTCTGGCACTACAGACCAATGTACCGGAATGAACGCGGCTGAGATCGGCCGTCACCCGTATTTCTCAAGGGTTCCATCATGAGCATCCATGATTTCATTGACAGCCAGGTGAAGAGCAACGACGTCGTGGTCTTCATGAAGGGCACGCCGCAGTTCCCGATGTGCGGCTTCTCCGGCCAGGTGGCGCAGATCCTGAACCATCTCGGCGTCGACTTTAAGGGCGTGAACGTGCTGGATTCCGACGAAATCCGTAACGGGATCAAGGAATACACCAGCTGGCCGACCATCCCGCAGGTGTTCGTCAAGGGCGAGTTTATCGGCGGCTGCGATATCGTGCGCGAGATGTTCCAGGCCGGCGAGTTGCAGACGCTGCTGGAAGAAAAGGGCGTCCCGGTGATGGGCCGCGCCACCGCCTGAGGCGCACCCGCCCGACAGAAATGACGAAGCCGCCCCTCGGGGCGGCTTTTGTTTTGACTGATGCATAGCGCCTCTGGCTGGAGCCTCGCATTTCCGCCGGGTCGGCCAACAAAAAAGCCGCCCGAAAGGGCGGCTTTTCCGTCTGTCGCAATCCGTTGCCGGATCAGCGCGAATAGTATTCGACCACGAGGTTCGGTTCCATCACCACCGGGTACGGCACCTCGTTGAGGTCCGGGGTGCGGACATACTTGGCCGTCAGCTTGGAGTGATCGACCTCAAGATAGTCCGGCACGTCGCGCTCGCCGGAAGCGACGGCTTCGAGAACCAGGACCAGCTGGCGGGAGGCTTCCTTCACCTCGACCACGTCGCCGACCTTCACCTTATAGCTCGGGATGTTGACGCGGCGGCCGTTCACCTTGATGTGGCCGTGGCTCACGAACTGGCGGGCGGCGAACACCGTGGGAACGAACTTGGCGCGGTACACGACGGCGTCCAGACGGCTCTCCAGGAGGCCGATCAGGTTGGCGCCGGTGTCGCCCTTGAGGCGCGAGGCTTCCACATAGATGGCGTGGAACTGCTTCTCGCCGATCGAGGCGTAGTAGCCCTTCAGCTTCTGCTTGGCGCGCAACTGCACGCCGAAGTCGGACAGCTTGCCCTTACGGCGCTGGCCGTGCTGGCCGGGGCCATATTCACGCTTGTTGATGGGGCTCTTCGGGCGACCCCAAATATTCTCGCCCATACGGCGGTCAAGCTTGTGCTTGGCCGAAACGCGCTTGCTCATTGCGCTGGTCCTCTTCGCAAGGTTGCGGGTTGGATCGCGCCCCCTCCTCTTTGGCCACGAGGACCAATGACAGGCTCCGGTCGAACGCGCCGACCGGCACCACGGGTGCGTGAAACAGCTCACGGGGCCGTTGCCAGCCCCGCGAGTGATCGGGTGCATACGCGCGCCGGACGCAAAGGTCAAGCGCGCGCAAGCGATTCCACAGGGTTCAGCCCACCGCGCCGCCCTGCGACTGCGGCGAAATGCCGGCACTCTTCGCGACCGGCTCCTCGCCGCGCGCCATGAAGGCGCTGCGCACCGGCTTCAGCACGAACATGGCGAGCAGCGCCGCCGTGGCGTTGAGCCCGACCGCGATGGCGAACACAGCGTACCAGCCATAGGCCGCCGCCACCACGCTCGCCAGCGGCACCAGCAGCGCGGCCGTGCCCTTGGCGGTGTAGAGCATGCCGGCATTGGTGGCGGCGAACTTCGAGCCGAAGGTGTCGCCGCAGGTTGCGGGGAACAGGCTGTAGATTTCGCCGAACACGCCGAAGAAGCACGCCGTCGCGAGCACGAACACCAGCGGGTTCGAGCCGTGATAGACCAGCAGCAGCAACATGACCGCGGCGGTGCCGAAGGCGATGAACATAGTGTTCTCACGCCCGATCCGGTCCGAGACATAGCCGAAGATCGGCCGCCCGAAGCCGTCGAAGATGCGGTCCAGCGAGATCGCCAGCGTCAGCGCCACCGCCTGCAGGCCGAGCAGGTTCACCGGCACGTCGGCGACGCCGAGATCGTGGGCGATCGGGCCGATCTGCGCCGCCGCCATCAGGCCGCCGGACGCGACCATGACGAACATCAGGTACAGCAGCCAGAACACCGGCTTGGAGAGCGTCTTGCTCGGCGGATAGTCCACCTTGGTCTGCGGCAGACTCAGCGCCTTCTTGGGCGGGGCGATCTTCTGGCGGGGCGGATAGAGGAACTGGGCGGCGATCAGAACGACGATACCCTGCCCGATGCCGAACCAGAAGAACGCGGTCTCATAGCCCGACGAGGCGATGACATTGGCGATCGGCACCACGGTCAGCGCCGCGCCGGCGCCGAAACCCGCCGCCGTGGCGCCCGCCGCGAGCCCGCGCCGATAGGGGAACCACTTCAGCGCGTTGCCGACGCAGGTGCCGTAGACCGAGCCGGCACCGATGCCGCCCAGCACGGCGCCCAGATACAGCATGGGCAGCGAGCCGGCATAGGAATTGACCACCCACGACACCGCGATCATCACCGCGCCGAAGGTGAGCACGATGCGCGGGCCATAGCGGTCGACGAACCAGGCCTCGACCGGCACCAGCCAGGTCTCGGTCAGCACGAAGATGGTGAAGGCGGTCTGGATCGCCGCCCGGCCCCACTGGTGCTTGGCGTCGATCGGGTCGACGAACAGCGTCCAGCCATATTGAAGATTGGCGATCATCGCCATGCAGAGAATGCCGCATCCGAGCTGAACCCACGGTTCCCACGGACGCATCGCGACGTCTTGCCTGTTCATCTTGATTCCTCAACCTGTTCACGAAACGCGGCTCTTTTGTGCGGCCGCTTTTGGTTCTGACGGGCGTCTGGCC
Organism: Ancylobacter sp. G4_0304; assembly: GCF_047501495.1. NCBI lineage: Bacteria > Pseudomonadati > Pseudomonadota > Alphaproteobacteria > Hyphomicrobiales > Xanthobacteraceae > Ancylobacter > Ancylobacter sp. G4_0304. Next base: position 12,032 of record NZ_JAZDRM010000023.1, read on the forward strand.
GCCCGGCCGGAATGAAGGCGATGCCCCGCCCGCATTTTTGGGGTGGCGGACATCGTTACCTTAAGTAAATATTCCCCTTGGTAAGGGTCTAACCTTTTAGATATTATGTATTTTCAATATGCACGTCAAATATCGCGCGCGACCGGTTACCCTATCGTCAGCTCGCATAATATTCATCGGACGAATATTTGAAGATTAGATGCGTGAATTTCCGCATGTCCGCGCGGTGCTGACGTTGTGTTTCGCGAACATGAGACAGATGTCTTTTCCGGTTCGCCCGAAACGCAGGCATCATCCCTGCGTCACATGACGCAGCATCCCGCATCTGGTGGCGGTCATCGCGGTGCGTCGGCAGAGAGATAGTCTGCGGCCGGGCGCTCTAAAGCTGTGCCGTCAGCGTGTGCCGCGCAGCGCGTTCAGCACATCGAGGCTGGCATAGCCGTCGGCGGGGGTGATTCCCGCCTTCTGCTGGAAGGCGCGCACCGCGCGCATGGTCATGTTGCCAACCCGCCCGTCCACGCCGCCGGTGTCGAAGCCGGCGCGGGTCAGGCGCTTCTGCACTTCCTGGACCTCGACGAGGGTGAGCGCCCGCTCGCCGCCGGGAAACGGCGTGACGAAGCCGGGCCCGCCGAGCACGCGGTCGCCGAGATGGCACACTGCGAGCGCGTAGTTCATCGACGGGTTGTAGGAGCGCACGGCGAAGAAGTTCTGGGTCAGCAGGAAGCACGGCCCCTCCGCCCCCGTCGGCGCCCACAGTCGCGCGCGGGCCTTGGGATGGGAGAAGCTGCCACCTTCCACCGGCCGAATGCCGAGCTTGCCCCAGTCCTCGACCGTGCGGTTGGTCTTGGCGTCCGCCGCCTTCTCGGCCGAGGGCGGCATCGCCACCTCGAAGCCCCAGGGCAGGCCGCGCTGGTAATTGCCACGCTTGATGAGATAGCGCGAGCTGCCGGCCAGTGCATCGCCGACTTCATAGGGCGAGACCCGGCCGTCGCCGTCATAGTCGATGCCGAGATTGAGCCAGACCTCGGGCATCCACTGGGTGTGGCCCATGGCGCCGGCCCAGGAGCCGAGCATGCCGTCCGGCTCCGCCCAGCCGCGCTGCACGATGGCGAGCGCGTTGAGCAACTCGGTCTCCCAATATTTGCGCCGCCGCGGCTCGCCCCAGGCCAGCGCCGCCAGCGAGGGGAACACCGGGCGCATGTGGTCGGGATCGTCCACCAGCTCGCCGAACGCGCTCTCCATGCCCCACAGGCCGAGCAGCACATCCGGTTCGACGCCGAAATCCTTCTCCAGCCGCTTCAGCAGCGCGGCGTTCTTCTTCAGCGCCGCCTGCCCGGTGACGATGCGCCATTCCGAGATGCGGCGATTGAGATATTGCCAGAGCTGCTCGCGGAATTCCGGCTGCGCGCTGTCTCTCGCATAGACCGAGGTGTCCGGCTCCAGCCCGCGCATGACCCGGTCATAGACCTGGTCGGAAATGCCCCGCGCCCGTGCCCGCGCCCGGAAGGTGGCGACCCAGGCGTCGAAAGGCTGCGCCGCCGTCTGTGCCCCGGCCACGGGAATGCCGAGCAGCAGGACACCGGCGCCGCCGACGAAGGCGCGGCGGGTCAGCGTGGCGGCATCGCCGGAACGATCGAACCGTAAGGCACTCACGGCGCGTGCAGGCTCCTTGTTGTCGGCGCTCGTGCCGCTACGGCATGCTGACAAGCGATCATGACGCAGGCAAGGCCTCGCGTCACCTCGCCGGCAGTTACGCAACCGCCGGGTCGAGGGAGACGATCTCGCCGGCACGCGCCTTGCGCCCGGTGAGCCGCTCCACCATCGCCGGATCGAGCGGCGCGCCGGTGGAGAACAGGCGCAGCGGCATCGGGCTGGCGGCGAACGCCACCGGACCGAGCAGCGAGCCCATGCGCCGCGCGATAGCGGGGGCGGGATCGACCCAGCGCACCGGCCAGGGCGCGGTGCGTTCCAGCCGGTCGAGCACCAGCGGATAATGCGTGCAGGCCAGCACCACCGTATCGGTACGCGCCCGCCCTTCCCGCACGAAGCACGGCGCGATCTCCTGCGCGAACGCTTCGTCCGGCACCGGTTCGCCGGCCATCGCCGCCTCGGCCAGCGTGGCGAGGCGGGTGGAGCCGACCAGCGTCACCCGGCAGTTGCCCGCGAAATCCCGGATCAGCGCCTGTGTATAGTCGCGGCGCACCGTGCCCGGCGTTGCCAGCACGCTGACCTGCCGCGTCAGCGAGCTCTCGCAGGCCGGCTTGATGGCGGGGACCGTGCCGACGAAGGGAATGGCATAGCGCGCCCGCAGCGCCGGCAGCACGGCGGTCGAGGCGGTGTTGCAGGCGATCACGACGGCATCGGGCGCCAGACGCGCGATCAGCGCGCCGACCACGGCCAGCACGCGCGCGATCAGCTCGGGCTCGGCGAGCGGGCCATAGGGAAAGCCGGCATCGTCGGCGGCATAGATGAAGCGGGCATCGGGCCGGGTCCGCGCCAGCTCGCGGAACACCGACAGCCCGCCAAGGCCCGAATCGAAGACCAGTATGGTGGGCGCGCGCAGCGCGGTGGCGGGGACATGGTCCGGAGTGAGAGGCGACACGACTGGCGGTCCGAAGGAGTGAGCCTGACCGTAACCGGAAACGGATGAAATCTCTGCGCCCATCTGTTGCCCTCCATCCCGGGCGGGATTGTGACGCAGTTTGGTGAACGGATCGTTGCCGACTATTCCTCGCCCTCACCGGCCTCGGCGGGCGCCGCGGCGCCTTTCCCGCTCGTTCCACCCTTGGCGCTCAGCCGTGCCTTGGTGCGGGCCTCGCGCAGTGCCCGCCCCTCCACCAAGGCGGTGACCATGCCGTGCAGCGTGGCGATGTCCTGCCGCGTCAGACCCACCCGGTGGAAGATGTCGCGGATGTTGCGGGTGGTGGAGGGCTGCTTCTCCTTGGAACGGAAGAATGCCGCCTGTTCCAGTTCCCGCTCCACATGGTCGAAGAAGGCCAGCAGGTCGCCCTTGTCGGCCATCTGATAGCGGTCCGGCTGCACGAACGGCAGCGCGCCGCCGGTCGCAAGCTTGAACCACTCGTAGCAGATCACCGTCACCGCCATGGCGAGATTGAGCGAGGCGAAGGCCGGGTTGACCGGCAGGGTGACGATGACGTCGGCCAGCGACACTTCGTCGGTATAGAGCCCCGTGCGCTCACGGCCGAACAGCAGCCCGACCTCGTTGCCCGCCGCTTTCCGCGAGATGATTTCGCCGGCGAGCTGGTCGGCGCCGAACACCGGCTTCTGCATGCCGCGCTCGCGCGCCGTGGTGGCGGCGACGAAGGACAGGTCGGCGATCGCCGAGCGCACGTCGGGAAACAGCTCGGCGCCTTCGAGAATCCGGTCGGCGCCGGAGGCGAAGGTGACCGCCTTCGGATTGGGCCAGCCCTCGCGCGGATTGACGAGCCGCAGCCGCGAGACGCCGAAATTGCCCATGGCGCGCACCGCAGAGCCGATATTCTCGCCAAGCTGCGGCTCGACGAGGATCACCACCGGGCCGCCCTCGGGCCAGGGCTTGGTGCTGTCGGTTCCGGCACCGGGCATGATCTTGCGCTCCACAGGCGTTTGGATGTCTGGCCGGTCCTATAGCCGCCCCTGCCCCGCTTGCGAAGCGTGGTTGCGCCGAGTCCAAGGCATTAGCCGCGCCCTGCCCCGAAAGTTGGCCTGTTGCGTGCTTTCACTTGAGCACGCGGCGCGCTATCAACCGCGCACCGGCTCTTTCCGTGCGGGCAGGCACTTCCGCGCGGAAGGTGCCGCGGCCCATTACGACATCCGTTCCGTGCGAGGGTTAGAATTCCATGGCGAAGATCAAGGTCGCGAATCCGGTCGTCGAGCTCGACGGCGACGAGATGACCCGCATCATCTGGCAGTACATCAAGGACAAGCTGATCCATCCCTATCTCGACATCGATCTCGAATATTATGATCTGAGCGTCGAGAACCGCGATGCCACCGATGACCAGGTGACGATCGACGCCGCCGAGGCGATCAAGCGGGTGGGCGTGGGCGTGAAATGCGCGACCATCACGCCCGACGAGGCCCGCGTGAAGGAATTCAACCTCAAGAAGATGTGGCGCTCGCCGAACGGCACGATCCGCAACATCCTCGGCGGTGTGATCTTCCGCGAGCCGATCATCGCCAAGAACGTGCCGCGCCTCGTTCCGGGCTGGACCCAGCCGATCATCGTCGGCCGCCATGCCTTCGGCGACCAGTACCGCGCCACCGACTTCAAGTTCCCCGGCAAGGGCACGCTCACCATCAAGTTCGTCGGCGAGGACGGCGCGGTGATCGAGCACGAGGTCTACAAGTCGCCCGGCTCCGGCGTCGCCATGGCGATGTACAACATCGACGAATCGATCATCGAATTCGCCCGCGCCTCCCTGAACTACGGCCTGATGCGCAACTATCCGGTCTATCTCTCCACGAAGAACACGATCCTCAAGCAGTATGACGGCCGCTTCAAGGACATCTTCCAGGAGATCTACGACAAGGAATTCAAGGCTGAGTTCGAGAAGCGGAAGATCTGGTACGAACACCGCCTGATCGACGACATGGTCGCTTCCGCCCTGAAGTGGTCCGGCGGCTATGTCTGGGCCTGTAAGAACTATGACGGCGACGTGCAGTCCGACATCGTGGCGCAGGGCTTCGGCTCGCTCGGCCTGATGACCTCGGTGCTGATGACGCCCGACGGCCAGACCGTCGAGGCCGAGGCCGCCCACGGCACCGTCACCCGCCACTACCGCGAGCACCAGAAGGGCAAGGAGACCTCGACCAACTCCATCGCCTCGATCTTCGCCTGGACCCGTGGCCTCGCTCATCGCGCCAAGCTCGACAACAATGCCGACCTCGCCGCCTTCGCCAACACGCTGGAGAAGGTCTGCGTCGACACGGTCGAGAGCGGTTACATGACCAAGGACCTGGCGCTGCTGGTCGGCGCGGACCAGAAGTGGCTTTCCACCACCGGCTTCCTCGACAAGGTGTCCGAGAACCTCAGCAAGGCGCTGAGCTGACGGCGCGACCGGCCGCCCTTCGCGGCCGGGTCGCCTGCCCTCGACGAAAGACTTTTCCTGGGCCGGGAGCATCGCTTCCGGCCCTTTGTCTTTCAGCTGGTGCCGGCGCCGCTGTCGGGCAGTTCGTCGCCGGCGATATCGGTGCGCCGGCCAACGGGCTGCGGGCCGTCGGCATCGCGCGCGACCGCCTGGATGCTGGCGCGAATTTGCGGGTGGCGCCGCATGATGTCGGCGAGGTCGGCGGAATCCAGCACCAGCAGCATCGAACGCTTGCGCGCCCGCGCCGTCGCCGCGCGCCGCGACACATGCAGGAGCGCCATCTCGCCAAAGAACTGGCCTTCCGAAAGCATCACGATCTCGTCGGCGAATTCGAGCTCCACCTCGCCCGAGGCGATGAAATACATCGAGCTCGCCTCCTCGCCGCGCCGCACGATCACCTCGCCGGGATGAGCGGTATGGGCGGACAGCGCGCGGTGAATCTCCCCGATGCTCGCGGCGTCGAGATCGGCGAACAGCGGCACGCGCGCGACCATGCCCCAGGTGATGATGAAATCGCGCCGCTTGATCACCTCCACAAAGGCGGTCGCGATGATGCCGACCGGCAGGGCGATCATGATGATGCCCGACAGCATGGTCAGCCCGGCGATGATGCGGCCCGGCACCGTGACCGGGTAGACGTCGCCATAGCCGACCGTGGTCACCGTCGCCATCGACCACCACATGGCGGCGGGGATCGAGCCCAGATGCTCGGGCTGGATATGGCCTTCCGCCACATACATCGCCGAGGCGGAGAGCAGCACGGCGCCGGCCAGCAGCCAGAAGCAGGCCATGAGCGACTGCGCCTCCGAGCGCAGCACTTCGAGGAGCGACTGCATGCCGGGCGAATAGCGCGCCAGCTTGATGAAGCGCAGCAGCCGCAGGATCGCCAGCGTGCGCAGGTTGATGCCCATCATCATCGAGATCAGGAACGGCATCCAGGCCAGCAGGTCGATGATCGCGACCGGCGTCCAGAAATGCAGCCAACGCGCGCGCGCGGCCGATAATCCGCGATAGCGCGGGTTTTCCGGCGCGACCCAGATGCGCGCCAGATACTCGACCGCGAAGACGACCAGCGAGAACATCTCGAAGGCACGGAACAGCATCATCTCGCGGAGCAGCAGGCTCTCCACGGTCTCCAGCACCGCGAAGATCACATTGGCGATGATGAGGGCGATGAGCCCGAGATTGACGATTTCGGCCGTGCGGTCCTGCGCCGCGTCGCGCTCCAGTATCTGATAGCAGCGCCGGCGCTGCTGGCGCCGCCACGACGCCGAAAGCCAGCCCGAATCCGGGGCACGCATTGTCATGCCGGCCGCTCCCTCACCTTCGCCACCGCGCCTGCGTCGCCGCCCGCCAGACGCACGCCGCGCCCCGCTGCCGTCCGGCTCCCGCCCCTTCCGGACGATCCGGTCAATGCGGTTCAATACATGGCATTACTAGCGCCGGACAAGAAGGCCGATCGCGAACGCAGTTCCGCCGGGCAACGCTGGAATGCGTCGCAGTCTATGACCTGATACTGGTGCCGGCGATGACGGCTCCACCACGCTAAAAGGCGCCTCGCATCCGAGGCTCGGAAGGTCATGCCAGCCGTTCCGCCACCTTAGTCACCACGCCTGAGACACCGCCGACCGGACGCGGCGCCGCTTCACGGCGGTGGCCCCCGCTCGCTCCGCCCCGCTGCCGCCGAGTCCGGATGATCCGGTCATCACGCTTCCACGTCCGCTGTCCTGGCTGCCGGATAGGAGGCGGAAAACGATCGCGGTTCGCCTTAAGTGACTGTCATGCCTCGCGGCCTGTAACTTGCTACCAGCCCTAGGACTGACAGCGCCACCACACCGACAATCGGCTCGAATCCGCCGCACGCACGTTATGTCGGCGGCACCTTCACTTTCGCCGCCCGCCAGATGTTCGCCGCTTCCCGCTTCCACCTACCTCCCGCACCGCCCGCACGATCCGGCCATGCGGATCAGTACCCGCCGCAACCGGCCCCCAACGAGGAGGCTGAATGCGATGGCGGTACGGCCGGGCAACGTGGGAATGCGTCACGTCTATGACCTGCTACTGGTGCCGGCGCTGATGGGGCCACCACGCGGAAGTCGACTCGCATCCTAGCCGCGGATCGTCATGACGGCCGTTCCGCCCCGTTAGACACCACGCCTGAGAGACCGCCGACCGGACGCAGCGCCGCCTCGCGGCCGTCCACCCCGCTGCTGCCGCGTTCCGGATGATCCGGCCATAATGTTTCCACGCTCACCGGTCCTCGGCACCCGATATGAGCCCAATCTCGATGGCGCTTCGGTCTTAAGTAACTGCCGCGCGTCGCGGTCTATGACCTGTTACTGGCGCCGGCGCTGACGGCGCCACCACGCGGAAAGTCGGATCAAGCCCCAGGCACCGATTGCCATACGGCTCCTGCGCCACATTAGACACCAAGCCTGCGACGCCGCCGACCGGACGCAACGCCGCCTCGCGGCCGTCCACCCCGCTGCCGCCGCGTTCCGGATGATCCGGCCATTAGGCTTCCACGTTCACCGCCCCCGGCGCCGAACAACGATGCCGATCTCGATGGCAATAGTGAGCGCGCTCATCACGCACCGAACACACGGCCGAACATCAGAGGCCATTGCCGAAGCGGCGTCGATGTCCACGCTCAGCTGTCCAACGGGCCATCCGGCAATGTGCCGGGTACTCACCACATCTAAGGTCGCCCCCGCCGCACAATCATGTCCGTGTTCAGGCATCGGCCGGCGCAGCCGAACCTTCGAGCGTTCACCGCTTCAGCCGCGAGCAATGTGACGGTATCGGTCGACTGCGCGCGGACCGACCGGGATGCCCACCGTATGGTCAGCGAGCGCCGTCCAGCCGCCCATCCATCGGACATGCGCCACGTAGATGCCCGATCTCCCGGGCGAAGGCATCTGGTAATCGAGTGGAATGCCGTCCGGAGAACGGGTGTCCAAGCTCCGGGTCACACATCCTGCGGCGAGATCCAGCCAACCCGCGCGATCCGTACCTTCGGTTCCGCGCGAAGCGCATCCTCCGTGCGGAACGCAGCGGGCATCGAGCTTCCGGCAAGGCGCTAACAAGTGACGCTGGAACGCGCGCCAGCAAGTCCTGTCGCAACTGTCCCGGCAGGTCTCGCCGCCCGTCAGTATAGTAGGGGCCGATCCCCCTGTTCGACACGGCCGCCGCGCCGGTTGGGCGGGCCGCCGACCGCACCTCCTTCGCAGCACTCCCAGCGGTGACGCCGCGCGTCGCGCGCGAGCCGGTGCTCGCGCGCCTGTCAGCCGGCCAGTGCGCTTTCCACGGCGGCCAGGGCTTCCGCCGCTCGCGATCCATCCGGGCCGCCGGCCTGCGCCATGTCGGGGCGACCGCCGCCGCCCTTGCCGCCCAGCGCCTCGGCACCGCGGCGGACCAGCGCGACCGCATCGAAGCGACCGGTGAGATCGGCGGTCACGCCGACCACCAGCACGCCCTTGCCGTCCGCCGCCGTGTTGACGATGGCGACGACGCCGGAGCCCACACGCTTCTTGGCCTCGTCGGCGATCGGCTTCATGTCCTTGGCATCGACGCCGGTGACCGCGATGGGCAGGAAGCTGACACCGTTCACCGTCGCGATGTCGGGGGCCGCGGAACTCCCGCCGCCGCCGAAGGCCAGTTGGCGCTTGACCTCGCCGAGCTCGCGCTCCAGCCGGCGCCGTTCCTCGACCAGCGTGGCAATGCGCTCGCCGACATCGCCGACCGGCGCCTTCAGCAGCCCCGCCGCGGCGTGGAGCGCGCGGCTTTCCTCGGAGAGATGATGGCGCGCGGCATCCCCGGTCATCGCCTCGATGCGGCGGACACCTGCCCCGACCGCGCTCTCGCCGAGCACGGTGACCAGCCCGATATCGCCGGTGCGCGCGACATGGGTGCCGCCGCACAGTTCCACCGAATACGGTGCGCCGTTCTCCGGGCCGGTGCCCATGGAGACCACGCGGACCTCCTCGCCATATTTCTCGCCGAACAGGGCGCGCGCGCCGGATTCAATCGCTTCATCCACCGCCATCAGGCGGGTGACGACCGGCTCGTTGCGCAGCACGATGCGGTTGGCGAGATCCTCGACCTGCTGGAGCTCATCTTCCGCCAGCGGCTTGGGGTGGCTGAAATCGAAGCGCAGCCGGTCCGGCGCCACCAGCGAGCCCTTCTGGGCGACATGATCGCCGAGCACGCGGCGCAGCGCCTCGTGCAGCAGATGGGTGGCGGAGTGATTGCCACGAATCGCGGAGCGCCGAGCCGCATCGACCTGGAGCGCCAGCGGCGTGCCGATGGCGAGCGTGCCGCTCTCCACCTCGACTTCGTGAACGAAGATGTCGCCGAGCTTCTTCTGGGTGCCGATCACGCGCACGCCCAGGCCATCCTCGCCGCTCATGCGCCCGGTATCGCCGACCTGGCCGCCGGATTCGCCATAGAATGGGGTCTGGTTCAGCACCACGAGGCCGCGCGAACCCGCGCCCAGCTTAGTGACGCGGGCGCCTTCAGCCACCAGCGCCGTCACCGCGCCCTCGGCGGTCTCGGTCTCGTAGCCGAGGAATTCGGTCGCGCCGACCTCCTCGCGCACGCCGAACCACACCGTATCGGTCGCCGCCTCGCCCGAGCCGGCCCACGAGGCGCGCGCATCGGCGCGCTGGCGCTCCATCGCGGCGTTGAACGCGGTCTCGTCGACGCTGATGCCGCGGGCGCGCAGCGCGTCCTCGGTCAGATCGAGCGGGAAGCCATAGGTGTCGTAGAGCTTGAATGCTGTCTCGCCGGAGAACTTGGCGCCGGAGGACAGGCCCTCGCTCTCGGTTTCGAGGATCGACAGGCCGCGCTCCAGCGTCTTGCGGAAGCGGGTCTCCTCAAGGCGCAGCGTCTCGGTGACGAGCGCCTCGGCGCGGACGATCTCGGGATAGGCGCGGCCCATCTCGCGCACCAGCACCGGCACCAGCCGGTGCATCAGCGGATCCTGCGCGCCGAGAAGCTGGGCATGGCGCATGGCGCGGCGCATGATGCGGCGCAGCACATAGCCGCGCCCTTCATTGGAGGGCAGCACCCCGTCGGCGACCAGGAAGGTCGCGGCGCGCAGATGGTCGGCGATCACGCGATGGCTGGCCTTGCGCGGGCCATTGGCCTCGACATTGGTCATTTCCTCGACCGCGCCGATCAGGGCGCGCATCAGGTCAATCTCGTAATTGTCGTGCGTGCCCTGCAGCACCGCGGAGATGCGCTCCAGCCCCATGCCGGTATCGATCGAGGGCCGGGGCAAGGTCACGCGCTCGCCGCCGGCAAGCTGCTCGAATTGCATGAAGACGAGATTCCAGATCTCGATGAAGCGGTCGCCATCCGCGTCCGGCGAGCCGGGAGGGCCGCCGGGAATGTGCGGGCCGTGGTCGAAGAAGATTTCCGAGCACGGGCCGCACGGGCCCGTATCGCCCATCTGCCAGAAATTGTCCGAGGTCGCGATGCGGATGATCTTCTCGTCCGGCAGCCCGGCGATGCGCTTCCACAAGGAGAACGCCTCGTCGTCCTCGTGATAGACGGTGACCAGGAGCCGGTCGACCGGCAGCTCGAATTCGCGGGTGATCAGGTTCCAGGCGAACTCGATCGCATTTTCCTTGAAATAATCGCCGAAGGAGAAATTCCCCAGCATTTCAAAGAAGGTGTGATGACGGGCCGTGTAGCCGACATTGTCGAGGTCGTTGTGCTTGCCGCCCGCGCGCACGCATTTCTGCGAGGTCGCCGCGCGCTGGTAAGGCCGCTTCTCGACGCCGGTGAAAACGTTCTTGAACTGCACCATGCCGGCATTGGTGAACATCAATGTCGGATCGTTGCGCGGAACAAGCGGCGAGGAATCGACCACCTGATGACCGTTCTTCGCAAAATAATCGAGAAAGGTCGCACGTATCTCGTTAACGCCGCTCATGAACTCGTCCGCCAACTCCAAACAGCCGGCGCTGCCGCCGGGACGCGCCCAAACGCGCGCCCCCGGTTCTAACGGCGCTCAAATGGCTTGTCCAGAACGCTTCCCGACGGCTTGCCGGGGGTACCGAATGCCGGCCATGCCGTGACGCGCGGACCCGCTCATTCGTCCGCCCGGGGCCTCGCGGAAGCTCACTCCGCCTCGTCTTCCGCGTCGCCGGAACCGGCCAGAATCTGCTCGGCGATCAGGCCGGCATTCTGCCGGATCGTCGCCTCGATGCGATTGGCCACTTCCGGGTTCTGGCGCAGGAAGTTCTTGGCGTTCTCGCGCCCCTGCCCCAGGCGCTGATTGTCGTGGGAGAACCAGGCGCCCGACTTCTCGACCACCCCGGCCTTGATGCCGAGATCGATCAGTTCGCCCATCTTGGAGACGCCCTCGCCATACATGATGTCGAACTCGACCTGCTTGAAGGGCGGCGCCAGCTTGTTCTTGACCACCTTCACGCGGGTCTGGTTGCCTACCACCTCGTCGCGCTCCTTGATCGAGCCGATGCGGCGAATGTCGAGGCGGACCGAGGCGTAGAATTTCAGCGCATTGCCGCCCGTAGTCGTCTCCGGGCTGCCATACATCACGCCGATCTTCATGCGGATCTGGTTGATGAAAATCACCATGGTATTGGAACGGCTGATCGAGGCGGTGAGCTTGCGCAGCGCCTGGCTCATCAGCCGCGCCTGCATGCCGGGCTGGGAATCGCCCATCTCGCCGTCGAGTTCGGCGCGCGGGGTCAGCGCCGCCACCGAATCCACCACCAGCACGTCGACCGCACCGGAGCGCACCAGCGTATCGGCGATTTCCAGCGCCTGCTCGCCAGCGTCCGGCTGCGAGATCAGCAGACTGTCGAGGTCCACGCCGAGCTTGCGCGCATAGATCGGGTCGAGCGCGTGCTCGGCGTCGATGAAGGCGCACACCCCGCCCTTCTTCTGCGCTTCCGCGATGGTGTGGAGCGCCAGCGTGGTCTTGCCCGAGGATTCCGGCCCGAAGATTTCCACCACGCGGCCGCGCGGCAGGCCGCCGACGCCCAGCGCGATATCAAGGCCGAGTGAGCCGGTCGACACGGTCTCGATCTCGAGCACCTTGTCGTTCTTGCCGAGCCGCATGATCGAGCCCTTGCCGAAGGCCCGTTCGATCTGGCTCAGCGCGGCATCCAGCGCCTTGGTCTTGTCCATTGAAGTTCCTTCGACGAGTCGCAACGTGGATTGAGTCATTGCCGGGCTCCGGGTTGCACGCAAGGGGTGCCAATGGATTTGTCGGGCTGAGGATGATTGAACGTACATGTTTTGTTCCATGTTCGCAATCTGTTCTTTTTGAATCAGGCAGAATGTCGGGCTCGTTCGTCAGCGAAATCCGCGCTACCACTCTGCGATGGCCCCGCCGGCCGCCGTCCTCTGCGAGAGCACCCATGTCGAATGATGAAAAGCTGGCCCGGCTGCGGGCGAAATATGCCGACGTCTCCGGCTCGGTGATCTACGATTCCGCCTTCAAGCGGGTGGCCGAGCTTCAGTTCAAGGGCGACCGGCGCGTGTGGCCCTGGGCCAATGCCGCCACGCTGCTCGGCGCGCCCTATCGCCCGGAGTTGCAGGACGCGCGGGATTTCGGCGGGCTCGACATGGCGCTGGTCGGCGTGCCGATGGACCTCGGCGTCACCAACCGCGCCGGCGCCCGGCTCGGGCCGCGCGCGGTGCGGGCGATCGAGCGCATCGGGCCTTATGAGCATGTGCTCGGCATGGTGCCGGCGGCCGAGGCGAGGATCGCCGATATTGGCGACGTGCCCTTCGCCAGCCGCTTCAGCCTGGAGAGCTGCCACGCCGATATCGAGGCGTTCTACCGCAAGATCGTCGCGGCCGGGGTGATCCCGCTCAGCGTCGGCGGCGATCACTCCATCACCGGCTCGATCCTCAAGGCGGTCGGCGAGACGCGGCCGGTCGGCATGCTGCACATCGACGCCCATTGCGACACCAGCGGCGTCTATGAGGGGTCGAAGTTCCATCATGGCGGGCCGTTCCGCCAGGCGGTGCTGGACGGCACGCTCGACCCGGAGCGCACCATCCAGATCGGTATTCGCGGCGGGGCGGAGTTCCTGTGGGAGTTCTCCTATGAGAGCGGCATGACGGTGATCCACGCCGAGGAGGTCACCGGCATGGGCATTCCCGCGATCATTGAAAAGGCGAGGCAGGTGCTCGGCACCGGGCCGGTCTATGTCTCATTCGACGTCGACAGCCTCGATCCCGCCTTCGCGCCCGGCACCGGGACGCCGGAGATCGGCGGGCTGACCTCGCGCGAGGTTCTGGAAATCCTGCGCGGGCTCAATGGGCTGGATGTAATTGGTGGCGACGTGGTTGAAGTCGCGCCCCAATATGACGCCACCTCAAACACGGCCCACGCCGCCGCGCAGGTGCTGTTCGAACTGTTCTGCATGGCGGTGACGGCGATGAAGGCGCGGCGCGGCGGCTGAGGGTGGTGTGGGCGCACCGTCCTGAAATATTAACCTTCAATTAACCTTTGAAGGGTTCTCGAATTCGATTCGCGAGCACTTTGCGGTCAAGGTTTTTTGCATGGTTTCTCTCGTCTAACGCGTTGAGATTCCCACGAATCAGCTATGCTGAGAAAAATTGGCTGGGAATCGAGACATGCAATCCAAATGGCGTGCGCCTGCGTGCTATATCGGGGTCGCGGCGCTGTGTGCGCTGTATCTCGCGATCGTTCCCGGCGTCACGCTCACGGATGTCGCGGCGGGTGCGGGTATCGGTGCCGCGCTGATGTGGGCGATCAATGAATGGGAAACCGGGAAGTGGGGCGTGAAGATCGCGTTCCAGCCGGTTGTCGCCGCGCCTCAGGCCGTCGCCGCTCAGCAGGCTCAGGTTCATGCGCAGCCCGCCGCGCTGGTCGCGCCGGCAGAAGCAGCCCAGCCTGTTGCCCAGCCCTCGGCCCATGCCGAGCCGGCTCCGGCCGTGGCGCGCGAGACCGCGCCGGAAGCCAAGCGTAGCAGCCCGCCGCCGGCCACCTCGGAAAGCTGGCAGATCGACGACGCCGAGCCGAGCTGGGACCCGTCCGCGCTGGCGGAAACCTGGGCGAAGCTCCGCCGCGAGCTTTCCATCAACCCCTCTTCCTCGCGCGCCGCGCCGCCGGCCCCGGACCTGCCGCGCACCGCGCAGCTCGCCAAGGGCTCGCAGCTCGCCAAGGCGCAGCTTCCGGGACTTGCCGCCCGTTCGGCGGGGGGAACTACGGCGCCGAAGCCCGGCGCCGACGCCCGTCCGGTGAACGGTGCCCGGTCTTCGGCCCCTGCCCCGCAGCCGGCTTCCAACCTGCGCAAGCCGGCTGCCGAGCCGCCGTCACGTCTGTCGCAGACCCCGCCGCCGTCCTTCCTGCGCGCCGGGGCGATGCGTCCGCGCTGAGCCGCGCCTTTCGCGTCGTGCGGCGCCATCTCAAAAAAAGCCGGGCACGTTGCCCGGCTTTTTCATTTCGTCGGCGGCGCATAGGCCCGCTCACTCGTCGGCGGAGTAGCGCTCTTCCTTCCATGGGTCGGCGTGGTTGTGATAGCCGTTCTCCTCCCAGAAGCCGCGCTTGTCGGAGGTGCGGAACTCGATCCGCTGCAGCCATTTGGCGCTCTTCCAGAAATAGAGATGCGGCACCACGAGGCGCATCGGCCCGCCATGGGCGACGGTGAGCGCCTCGCCCTCCCAGCGATGCACCAGCATGGCGTCCTCGGCCGCGAAATCCTCCAGCGCGAGATTGGTGGTGTAGCCGTCGAAGCTGTGCAGCATGACGTGGCTCGCGCCATCCTTCGGCATCACCATGTCGAGCAGGTCGCGCACCAGCAGCCCGTCCCAGCGATTATCGTAGCGCGACCAGGTGGTGACGCAGTGTATGTCGGTCACCAGTTGCGTCTGCGCATGGGAGAGGAAGGTCGGCCAGTCCCAGGAGATCGGATTTTCCACGGCCCCGGTCACGTCGAAGCGCCAGTGGTGAAGCGGGATTTCCGGCTGGAGGCCGAGGTCGAGCACCGGCCAATCCTTGACCAGATGCTGGCCGGGTGGCAGGCGCTCATCGTCGGCGCGGGTCACCTTGCCGGTCAGGAACTTTCCGGCCTGTGCCCAGGCGCGCTTGGTGCGGGTGAGCTTGCTGTCCGGGGGCAGGTCGCCGCCGGCAAGGTCGTCGGGCACGCGCGGTTTGGGCTCGTCAGTCATCGCTGGCTCCTCGGGCAGACGGTGAGGCGATGATAACATCGCCGCGCCATTCCGGCTTCGAGGATCGCACGCCTGCGGCGTCGCGAGAAAGAGAAACGGCGGGCACGAGGCCCGCCGTCCCGGTTCGTCAGTGGCCGCTGCCGGCCGGACGGCGGCGGCGCACCATCATGTTCAGCGCCTCGACGCCGGCGGAGAACGCCATGGCGGTGTAGATGTAGCCCTTCGAGACGTGGGCGCCGAAGCCTTCCGCGATCAGCGTGGTGCCGATCAGCAGCAGGAAGCCCAGAGCCAGCATCACGATCGACGGGTTGCGATTGATGAAGTTGGCAAGCGGGCCGGCGGCCAGCAGCATGGTGAGCACCGCCACGATGACCGCGATCACCATGATCGGAATATGCTCGGTCATGCCGACGGCGGTGATGATGCTGTCGACCGAGAACACCAGGTCGAGGATCAGGATCTGCACGATCGCCGCGCTGAAGGTCATCTGCAGCGTGCCACCGAGCGCCGCTTCCTGCTCTTCATGGGGCGCCATCGCGTGATGGATTTCCTTGGTCGCCTTCCACACCAGGAACAGGCCGCCGGCGATCAGGATCAGGTCGCGCCACGAGAAGGCGTGGCCGAACACCGAGAACACCGGGTGCACCAGCTGCACGATGATCGCGACCGTCGACAGCAGGCCGAGGCGCATGATCAGCGCGAGCCCGATGCCGATGCGCCGCGCGCGCGGGCGAATGTCTTCCGGCAGCTTGTTGGTGAGAATCGAGATGAACAGCAGGTTGTCGATGCCGAGCACGACTTCCATGGCCATCAGGGTGATCAGCGCCGCCCAGGCTTCGGGGCTGGCGGCAAGTTGCAGCAGATAATCCATCATGAGTGTCCCTCCCCCGCGCTTATCAGATACACGGACGAACGGAGGCAGGGAACGTCGGTTCCCCTAGGGCACAGGCAAATTTACGGTGCTGCGGTAGCATCGGACACGGTTCTCCAGCCGGCATGACGTCGGAAATCGATCCGACATCACGCGATCGCCGGCATGGCTCGCGTCAGAGGGGCCCGGATCATCGGGTAGGCGGAATTTAGAACAGAGCCGGCTTCTTTCCAGCTGCCTCGGGCCATGACAGATTGTCGCACCCGAGCCCGCGAGCCGAACCGGCCGCTCGGGCGGTTTTGAACAGATACGACAAGTCCACTGTTTGTGTGCGACGGACGCTTTCTAGGCTCGCGGGAGCGTGTCATCGTTCGTTCATCGCCCCGAACTACAGCGGACGCGGTTTCGCCCTTGGGGCCCCTGGGAGGTTAGAATGACCCGTTTTTCCCGCCGCGACATCATGAAGGCCGGTGCCTTCGCGCTCGCCGCTCCCGCCGTTCTTCGCGCCCATGACGCGCTGGCCAGCTCCGGCTCGGTCGCCGTCTATGCCTGGGGCGACTATTTCGACAAGAACACCATCCTCGCCGACTTCACCAATGCCACGGGCATCAAGGTGAACCTGTCGACCTACGGCTCCAACGAGGAGGCCGAGAACAAGCTGCGCGCCGCTGGCGGCAAGGGCTTCGACATCCTGTTCCCCTCGGTCGACACCGGCCCGAACTACTACAAGGACAACCTGCTGCAGCCGATCGACGAGGCCAAGTTCAAGTCGGCGCAGGTCATCCCCTCGATCTACCGCAACTCGCTGACGCTCGGCGCCGCCCATCGCGGCAAGCGCTACCTCGTTCCCTTCGACTGGGGCACGGAAGGCATTACCTGGGATTCCACCAAGTTCCCCGGCAAGGTGTCGGGTGAGATTTCCTATGGCGACATGTGGCTCGCCGACCACCCCAAGCAGACCGCCATCCGCCAGAAGTCGGTGTTCAACGGCGTGGCGCTCTATCTCGACGCCAACGGCACGCTCAAGAGCAACCGCGGCCTCGACCTCTACAAGTCGGAAGCCGAGAGCCGCCGCGTGTTCGAGGGCTGCCTGAAGTTCATCCTGGAACATAAGGGCAATATCGGCGCGTACTGGAATAACGCGACGGAGGCGACAGCCGCCTTCACCGACGCCGGCTGCACCATCGGCCAGACCTGGGACACCACGGGCATCATGCTCGGCCGCAAGACCAGCCCGAACTGGAAGTACGGCATGCCCAAGGAAGGCGGCCTCGCCTGGACCGACACGCTGGCGATTCCCTCGGGCGCGGCCAATCTCGATCAGGCCTATGCCTTCGCCAACTTCCTGTACCAGCCGGAAGTCGGCGCCGTGTTCGCCAACACCACGGGCTACAACAGCTGCGCCGTGAAGGCCGAGAACTTCCTCTCGGCGGAAGCGCGCTCGGCCTTCGAGGCCGCTTACCCGGCCGGCACCATCGACAACCTGTTCTGGTGGCCGATGCAGACCGACTTCTACGCCAAGCTGCGCTCGGAGTTCGTCGAGAAGCTCACCAACAGCTGATCGCGCGGCCCGGCATGCCCGGGCCTTCCTGCCTGCAACCTCATCCCCGGGCGTGTCCCGGGGATCCATGGCGCTCCCGAGGCCCGCGGGAACATGGATGGCCGGGGAACCGCCCGGCCATGTCTCCTCACATCGCGGCTGATGGTCCATCCATGCGCGGCAAGGACGTACGTCTCGACAGGGTGATGATCCGCTTCGGCGACGCCACCGCCGTTCAGCCGCTCGATCTCACCATCGAGGCCGGCGAGTTCTTCTCGATCCTCGGCCCCTCCGGCTGCGGCAAGACCACGATCCTGCGCGCCATTTCCGGCTTCATCGAGCCGACCGAGGGCCGCGTGTTGATCGGCGGCGCGGACATGGCGGGCAAGGGTCCGAACCAGCGTCCCACCGCGCTGATCTTCCAGAACCTCGCCCTGTTCCCGCTGATGAGCGTCGCCGAGAACGTCGCCTTCGGGCTGGAGGCGCGCGGCGTCTCCAAGGCCGACCGGCTGAAGCGCGCGCAGGAGTTGCTCGATCTGGTCGCTCTCGGCGGCTATGGCGACAAGAAGCCGTCCGACCTATCCGGCGGTCAGCGCCAGCGCGTCGCCATCGCCCGCGCGCTCGCGGTCGAGCCTTCCGTGCTGCTGCTGGACGAACCGCTCTCCGCGCTCGACCTCAAGCTGCGCCAGCATATGCGCACCGAGCTGCGCGCCATCCAGCGCCGCGTCGGCATCACCTTCATCTACATCACCCACGACCAGGGCGAGGCGCTCGCCATGTCGGACCGCGTCGCGGTGATGAGCCGTGGCCGGTTGGAGCAGGTCGCGACCGCCGACCAGCTCTATGCCGAGCCCGCCACCCCCTTCGTCGCGACCTTCGTCGGCGAGCAGAACGTGCTGCGCGGCACGCTGATGCGCACCGTCGACGGCGTGGCGACGGTGGAGACCCCGCTCGGCCGCATCGAGGGCGTGCTGCGCGCGCCGGTGGCGGCGGGCGCGGAGGCGCTGGTGATGGTGCGGCCGGAGCGCATCACGCTCGGCGGAAACGGCGGCAACACCGTGCCGGCCAAGCTCGTCGCCCGCCACCTCGAAGGCCCGTCGGTCAATCTCGACTGCGAGGCCGCCGGCCAGCACATCACCGTCACCGTGCCCAACGGCCCGGCGGTGCGCGAGCTGTCGGAGGACATCGTGCTGTCCTTCGGGCGCGACGACGCGCTGGTGTTCGCGCAAGGAGCCCTCGCCAATGGCTGAAGTGTTTTCAAGCGAAGTGGCAGCCGGTTCGCGTGAAGAAGACCCGTTGGCGAATATCGCTAGCCATGGCGCGAGGAGGAGATCGCGTCATGGCTAGCCTCGCGCGCGCCTATGGCAAGTTCCTCGCGGCGCTGATCTGCGCCATCACCGTCACCTGGGTGCTGGTGCTGATCGTGGTGCCGATCGGCGCCATGCTGGAGCAGTCGCTGTGGTGGAAGGACTCGAAGGGCGACATCACGCTCAGCATCGACCGGCTCTATAATGAGATCGCGGTGATCGAGCTCGACGCCAATAGCGCGACCGACCCGTCCAAGCGCGCCGCCATCGAAACGACGCTGGACGCCAAGCGCGCCGAGATCGCGACGCTGGAGGCGCAGGAGAAGGACCCGCCCAAGACCTACGGCTTCGCCAACTTCACCCGCATGAGCGGGCTGCATTTCTATATCTTCGTGCGCACCATCTTCTACGCGCTGCTGGTGACGCTGCTGGCCTTCGTGGTGTGCTACCCCATCGCCTATTCGGTGGCGCTGGCGAGCGGGCCGCGCAAGGCGGTGATCCTCACCGTGGCGCTGATCGTGCCCTATGCGATCAACGAATTGCTGCGGGTCTATGCCTGGCTGATGATCCTGGACTATCGCGGCGTCATCAACGGCCTGCTGGCCTGGGCCGGCTTCATCGACCTCGACGCGCGCGAGTGGATTCCGTTCCTCGAAAACCCCTCCGCCGTCTTCCTGGCGATGATCTACACCTATGTGCTGTTCATGGTGTTCCCGATGGTGAACACGCTGGAGACGCTGGACCGCAACCAGATCGAAGCCGCCCGCGACCTCGGCGCCTCCACCTGGCGCATCCATCGCCGCGTGATCATCCCGCACGCCAAGCCGGGCATCGCCGTCGGCTGCATCATGACCTTCATGCTCTCGGCCGGTTCCTATTCGGTGCCGGTGATCATGACGCGCGGCCAGGGCGGCGACTGGTTCAGCCAGCTCGTCTACCGCCAGTTCTACGAGAGCAACAACTGGAACATGGGTTCGGCCTATGCGGTGTCGCTGCTGGTGGTGTGCACGGCCTTCATCCTCATCATGATGCGCCTGTTCGGCGTGGGTTTGAGGGACATCGCGAAATGAGCACCGCGACCGAGAGCCCCACCGCCCGTCTGGTGCTGAACGTCTATGTCGGGCTGTTCTGCCTCTATCTGTTCCTGCCGCTGGCGGTGATGTCGGCGGCGGCGTTCAACGCCTATCCCTACCCCTCGGTCACGCAGTGGCAGGGCTTCACGCTGGAATGGTTCGTCGCGCTCGCCCATGACCAGCGCCTGTTGCAGGGGCTGGTGAACTCGGTGATCGTGGCGCTGGGCGTGATCGCGGTGTCGATCCCGGCCGGCCTTGCCGGCGCGCTGATCCTCACCCGGCTGTCGGAGCGCTCCGGCACCTTCCTCTATTCGGTGCTGGTCTCGCCGGTGCTGACGCCCGGCATCATCCTCGGCATTTCCAGCCTGATCTTCTGGCGCGAATTCGGCGTGCCCGGCGGGCTGTTCGTGGCGGTGATGGCGCAGTCCAGCTTCATTGCCTCCTACGCCATGCTGCTGTTCCTTGCCCGCCTGCAGCGGCAGGACCGCACGCTGGAAGAGGCTGCGCTCGATCTCGGCGCCAGCCACACGCTGGTGTTCCGCCGCATCACCCTGCCCTTCCTCGCGCCGACCGCCTTCACGGCGGCGGTGGTCGCCTTCCTGCAATCCTTCGAGAACTATAACACCACCGTCTTCGCCATTGGCGGCGAGTGGACGCTGGTGACGGAAATCGCATCGCGGTTGCGATTCGGCCTCTCGCCCGTCATAAACGTGGTGGGGGTGATATTTGTCGTGTTAACGCTGGGAGCCGCGACCCTCTATGTCTGCTTTAAAGGGAAAAAGCGTCCACAATAGCCTCTACCTTGGACTGGTTTCTGCGGGGATTTTAATATCCAGTCCGTCCTTTGCTCAGAACAACGTCTTCGGCGTCTCGATCGCCAGTCAGCGCGATCCACATGACTTCAACAAGAGCGTATCGACAGTCACGGGCGTATCTTATTCCCATGTCTTCGACAACAAGCTGATCCTCGACGCATCGATGACGTATTTCGATGTGTCGAACAGCAATACATGGCATCTGAACTCGCAGATCGGCCTCGGATACCGCTACGAGTTTTCGGATGTTCTCTCGGTTGTCGGCATCGCGTCGATCGGCAGCCGCGCACAGAATACCTCCACCGATTTTCCTTATTACTCGTTGCATGGCGCGGTGGACTGGAAAATCATGCCGGCGGTAACATGGTCTGTTGTGACGTTTCGTTACCGAAATGCCTTCAACACCGACTATGAGTTCGAGACGCCCGCCCTCGGCTCGGCGCTCGGCTTCCGGATCGACGACAATAATTCCATTTCGCTCAACTATTTGCGCGAATGGGACGAGGGAAAGGTCGCGGACAACCTCTTTGGGCTCGGCTACCAGTATCACTTCTGAAGCCCCCTCACCCGAACGTGAAAGGGCCATGTCGTGACCATGCGACATGGCCCCTCTAGCTTTGGTCACCCTGCTTTTCGACCGCCTTATGGAGGTAGCGATGACCGACATCACCCGCCGCGGACTTCTCGCCGGTGCCGCCAGCCTGCCCCTCCTCGCCGGCGCGCCGGCTTTGTCGGCACTGGTCGGCGCGCCCGGCGCGGCGCAGGCGCAGACCGGCTCCGGGACGCAGGTTCCGGGCCTCTACCGCTACAAGATCGGCGATATCGAGATCACCGCGATCAATGATGGCGCGCGCAGTTTCCCGCTGGCCGACGGCTTCGTGAAGAATGCCAGCCGCGATGAGGTCAACGGCGCGCTGCAGGCGGCCTTCCTGCCGAAGGACCAGATGACCATCCAGTTCAACCCGATGCTGCTGAACACCGGCGGCAAGCGGGTGCTGATCGACACCGGCAACGGCCCGCAGGCGGCCAATGCGACGGTCGGCAAGCTGATGGCCAATCTCGCCTGGGCCGGGGTGAAGCCGGCGGACATCGACACCGTGGTCATTTCGCATTTCCACGGCGACCACATCAACGGACTGCGCGCCGAGGACGGTTCGCTCGCCTTCCCGAACGCCGAAATCCTCGTGCCCGCGCCGGAATGGGCGTTCTGGATGGACGAGGGCCAGATGAGCCGCGCCCCCGAGGCGATGAAGGGTGCCTTCGCCAATGTGCGCAAGGTGTTCAAGCACACCGACAGCCGGGTGAAACCCTATGAGTGGGACAAGGAGATCGCCCCCGGCATCACCTCGGTGAACGCCGCCGGCCATACGCCCGGCCACACCGCCTATGTCGTCGCCTCTGGCGATGCCAAGCTGTTCGTCCAGTCCGACATCACCAACACCCCCGCGCTGTTCGTGCCGAACCCGGAATGGCAGGTCACCTTCGACATGGACGCCGCCAAGGCGGTCGAGACCCGCCGCAAGGTCTACGACATGCTGGCGGCCGAGCGCATGCAGCTCACCGGCTATCATTTCTTCTTCCCCGCCACAGGCTTCGTCGAGAAGGCCGGGAATGGCTATCGGCTGGTGCCCGCCCCCTGGAACCCCGTCCTCTGAGCGCCGTGGACGACAACAAGACCGGCGCCGGAAACCTGTTTGCCGGCCTCGCCAGCCTTCCGGCGGACGACGAGCATTTCCAGGAGATCCTGGCGCGCCCGAACCTGCGCATCGAGCGCATCGTCTCGCAGGGCCAGTCGAGCCCGCCCGGCTTCTGGTACGAGCAGGCGCAGGCGGAATGGGTGCTGCTGGTCAGCGGCGAGGCGCGGCTGCGCTTTGAGGACGAGGACGCGGCGCGCCGCCTCCGGCCGGGCGATCACCTCCTCATCGCCCCGCGTCGCCGCCACCGGGTCGACGCCACGGCGGCCGGCGTACCCACCGTCTGGCTCGCCGTATGGTTCGACGAGAGCTGAGGGTGGCGATTGGCAGGCTGGCGATTGGCACGGCGATAGCTTGGGGCTATGTGTGCCGCCCACTTCTTTCGCCTTCGAGGATGCCATGACCGATAGCGCTGCCCTGCCCGACCGCCTCTCCAGCGACCCGACGAGCCCCTATTACGACGAGGAGCTTCTCGCGCGCGGCGTCGGCATCCGCTTCAAGGGCGTCGAGAAGACCAATGTCGAGGAATATTGCGTCAGCGAGGGCTGGGTCCGCGTCTCGGTCGGCAAGGCCAAGGACCGCGCCGGTAATCCGATGACGGTCAAGCTCAAGGGCCCGGTCGAGCCCTATCTGCGCGACGCCGAGGGGTGAGCTAACCCTCGGTCTCCGCCTCGATCCAGTCGAGATACGCGCCGTCGCCGCCGGTGACGGGAAGGAACAGGATCGCGGGCACCTCATAAGGATGGCGCGCGCGCACCGCCTGCGCCACCGCCTCGGCGAGGTCCTCGCGGGTCTTGAGCAGCATCACGGTTTCCTGCGCCCGCTCGATTTCGCCCTGCCAGCGATAGATCGACACCATTCCCGGCAGTATATTGACGCAGGCTGCCAGCCCGTCGGCGACGATGGCCCTGCCCGCGGCCTCGGCCTCGACGGGGCTCGGCCACGTCGTATAGATCATTACCGTGCCATCGCCGTTATGTGGCGCCATTCTCGAAACCCCGCGATCGGGCCCGTCCACGATGAACGAAGTCGCCCGTCCCGCCTCGGCTTCCGCGACAGACGCTCCCGAGGCACCAGCATATGGCCGAATCGCCTTTGTCGCGAGCGAGGCGAACGATGCCGTGGAGGCGCGCGCCGAGCTGGTCGCGCGCTATGGAAACGTCGCGCCGGAGGATGCCGACATCGTGGTGGCGCTCGGCGGCGACGGCTTCATGCTGCAGACGCTGCACCGTTTCCGCGACACCGGCATCCCGATCTACGGCATGAATCGCGGCTCGGTCGGCTTCCTGATGAATTCCTATCGTCAGGAGGACCTGCCGGCCCGCATCGCCGCCGCCCAGCGCGTGGTGATCCACCCGCTGATGATGGAGGCCACCGACACCTCCGGGCGCACCCATCGCGCTCCCGCCATCAACGAGGTGTCGCTGATCCGTCAGTCCTACCAGGCCGCCAAGCTGCGCATCGCCATCGACGGCAAGGTGCGCATGGAGGAGCTGATCTGTGACGGCGTCCTTGTGGCGACCCCGGCCGGCTCTACGGCCTACAACCTCTCCGCCCAGGGTCCGATCCTGCCGATCGGCACGCCGTTGCTGGCGGTCACGCCGATCTCGGCCTTCCGCCCGCGGCGCTGGCGCGGTGCGCTGGTGCCGGACCGCGTGCGGGTCGATATCGCGGTGCTGGAATCGGAAAAGCGCCCGGTCAATGCCACGGCGGATCATTTTCAGGTGCTGAACGCCGTCGCCGTCCGCGCGCGGCTCGATCGGAACTCGACGCTCATCATGCTGGTCGACCGCGACCACTCGATCGAGGAACGCATCCTGCGCGAGCAGTTCGACTGAGGCCGCGCGTGTCAGGCCGCGTCGCGGATCGCCTCGGCCTGCCAGCGCTGGAGCACCTCGATCAGCTTGCCGCTGCCCTGCGTCTCGCCGAGCCCGGCATATTGGTCGAGCACGCGCTCGACGATGCGGCGCTTGAGCCCGGAAGCGCCCTCGTCGACATAGCTCTCGGCCTGCATCACCTGCAGCGCGGTGCGGAAGGCGACATAGGCGCCGCGCGGCAGGCCGATCCGGTCGTAGAGCACGCGGAAGGCGGCGCCCGAACGGTCGGCCGCCAGCGCCGCCACACGGTCGGTCGGCAGGCCTGAGAGCACCGACACCGCTTCGAGGAACAACCGCACCTGCCCGGACAGCAGCGCGCGCAGCACCAGCGCCGGGGTGAGCTGGCCGTTCTCGAACATCTCCTCGACCAGACCGCGCACATCGGCGTCCTCGCGCCCGTCGACGCAGGTCAGCGTCGCGCGCTCGCAGGCCTCGCGCGCCACCCGCGCCGCGTCGGCCGTTCCCATCCAGTCGCGTTCCGAGACGAAGGCGGTGAGCGCGCCGGCGACCGCGCGGATCAGCGCGTGATGCGCGGCGGCGGGCAGGCCGGGGCGCGCCAGCAGCGCCTCGCGCATCGCCGGCAGGTGGCAGAAGCGCGCCACGATGCGCGCGAGCGCGAAGCCGGGAATATCGGCATCGGTGTTGGTCACCAGCGTCAGGCAGGCGGCGGCATGGCCCACCTCGGCGATCGCCGCCGCCACCGGCGCGGCCAGCCCCTCGCGGCTGGCGATCGCGGCCTGCCGGGCCGGGGAGCCGGTCTCGACCAGTTCGATCAGTTCGCGCTCATGCAGCACCGGCGAGCGCGCCAGCATCATCAGCCCGGCATCGCCCTCGGTCACTGCAAGCGAGAGCACGATGTCGGCGGGCACCAGCGGGTGGCGGCACAGCGCTTCCGCGAGTGCCAGCGCCATCTGCGGGGCCGGGTCGGCGATCATCAGCGGCAGCGCCTCTTCCAGCTCCGCGCGGTCCCGCGCCCCGAGATCGGCACGCAGATAGGCGCGCGCCAGCGCAGAGGCCGCCTGGGCGCGAACCTCGTCGGGAGCGGTACGGGCCCAGAGCAGAAACTGACGCACGATCATGGCAGCCACCCGTCGGATCATCTTCGGTGGTCGGATGGTGACCCGGCGCGGCTTAAGAAAGCGTTGACCATAACGGTCACGCAGGCACAAACGCCCGTCAGTCGCCGCTGCCCTCGGCGCTCACCCCGAGATCGCCGTCGCCGGAGCCGTCCATACCGCTGCCGGTATCGGCCTGTGGGGTGGCCGGGGCGGTGATCTGCTCGCCGAGTATCACCTCGACCGGGCCGTCCTTGCCCGATTCGACGTCGAACTCCTTTGAGTAGGTCTTGCCCGCATAGCGCGCGATGGC
The DNA here is from genome assembly GCF_047501495.1 of Ancylobacter sp. G4_0304. Taxonomy (NCBI): domain Bacteria; kingdom Pseudomonadati; phylum Pseudomonadota; class Alphaproteobacteria; order Hyphomicrobiales; family Xanthobacteraceae; genus Ancylobacter; species Ancylobacter sp. G4_0304. The sequence continues at coordinate 37,846 of NZ_JAZDRM010000023.1, forward strand.
CTGGTAGCGGCCTTCCGCGAGCACGAAGGCCGGCGAGGCGCCGCTGGATTCCTTGATCGCGTCGCCGCCCGGCGACAGCACGGACCATTGCGTGTTCGGCAGCGGCTCGCCGCCCTTGGCCTGCACCAGCCTGAGCGTCACCTCGGCGGCGCGGTGATGCAACGTCGCGTCGGTGACCTTGCCGGCCGCGACCGCGATGTCGGCCTGAATCACCGCATTACCGTCGCCATAGGTCGAAACCACGTAATAGTCGCCCGCCGGCAGGATGATGAGGTCGCCAGAGCTGGCGCCGCGAAAGAACGGCCGGCTCGACGCGCGCCCTTGAAGGAAGCTGCCCTCGAAAATGTCGTAGCTGATCTTCTCCAGCGGGATCGGCTTGTCGTTGACGTCGCTTTTCAGCTCCACCGCCCCGGCCGCCATGATGATCTGCTCGCGGCGGGAATCGTCTCCCACCACGATGCGGCGCGCCACACTGGCGAGCCCGTAGGAAACGTGGACCACATAGCCGCCGGGCGACAGGAAGAACACCGGCGCCGGCTCGGCGGCCTCGGCCACCAGCGGATAGGCGCCGGAGGCTTCCGGCCGGTCGGCGAAGATGCGCCAGACCAGCCCGCGCGGCACCAGCGGGTCGGCCGAGCCGAAGCGTGCGCTCATGCCGATCGCGGCCTTGCCGGGGGGCGGCTGCGGCAGGATGGCATGCGGATCGCCGGGATTGGCCCGGCCGCCCGGCGTCAGCGGCGTCGGCGCGCCCACCTTCGGGGCCGCGAGCCCGGCCGGCTGCTGCGTGCCGACGAATGGCATGGCCTGCGCCAGCGAGCCCGAGTTCAGCGGCGCGGCGTTCAGCGGCGCGGCGTCCTGCGCGCGGGCGTGAACGCTCCCGGCCGCCAGCAGCGCCAGGGCGGCGGCCGTGGATCGAATCGCCTTGGGCAAAGAGGAGGTGGCGGGATGGATTCTGTGTCGCATGCCGCGCTTTCGTGCCTCCAAACCGGGGCGAATTCAAGTCAGGACGGGGCGGATGACGAAGGCCGGATGCAGGCCCGCCATGCCTTGGAGCGGGGCCCGCGCCATGCTACCCGAAACCTCCACCACTAAGGATGGAACCATGATCGACGCCCGCACGCTGCTGAAGACGCGCAAGAGCCCGAAAGTCTTTGATCTCACCGATCCCGGCCCCTCGCCTGCCGAGATCGAGGAGATGCTGACCATCGCCTCGCGCGTGCCCGATCACGGCAAGCTGGCGCCCTGGCGTTTCATCCTGTTCGAGGGCGAGGCGCGCGAGCGGGCCGGCGCGGTGATCGCCGGTGTGTTCGCGGCCGACAATCCGGAGGCCGATGCCGACCGCCTCGCCATCGAGCGGGCGCGGATGACGCAGGCGCCGCTGGTGATCGCCGTGGTGTCGAGTGCCGTGCCGCACGCCAAGATCCCGGAGTTCGAGCAGCTGCTATCGGGCGGCGCCGCCTGCACCCTGCTGGTGCTCGCCGCCCATGCGCTCGGCTACGCGGCGGTGTGGCTTACCGGCTGGCAGTCCTATGATCCGCGCGTGCGCGCCGGCCTCGGGCTCAAGGAGGAGGAGCGCATTGTCGGATTCGTCCACATCGGCACCCTCGCCCGGCCGCAGGACGACCGCCCGCGCCCCGCGCTCGACGCCATTGTGACGAGGTTCTGACCCGATGTTCTACGAACCCTCCCGGCGCGATCACGGCCTGCCGCACGATCCGCTGAAAGCCATCGTCGCCCCGCGCCCCATCGGGTGGATTTCCACCCTGTCGCCGGAGGGCACGCCCAATCTCGCACCCTATTCCTTCTTCAACCTCGTGAGCGAGAACCCGTCCATCCTCGCCTTCTCCAGCGACGGCTGGAAGCATTCGGTCAGCAATATCCGCGACAGCGGCGAGTTCGTCTGGAACCTCGCCACCCATGAGCTGATGGAGCAGGTGAACCTCACCTCCAAGCCGATCGGGCCAGAGGAGAGCGAGTTCGACCTCGCCGAGCTGGACACCGCGCCGTGCCGAATGGTGAAGCCGCCGCGCGTCGCCGCCTCGCCCGCCGCGCTGGAATGCGTGCTGATCGAGATCATCGAGATCAAGGACCGCCACGGCCGTTGGTCCGGCAGGCTGCTGACGCTCGGCGAGATCGTCGGCGTGCACCTCGACGAGCGCTATATCGAGGACGGGCTCGTGCGCACGGAACGGCTCCAGCCGCTCGCCCGCGCCGGCTATTTCGACTATGGCTGGACCGACAAGGTGCGCTCGATCCCTCGGCCGAAATAGCGCTTTTTCGCCCCGCCTCAGGGGTTCCGACCCGCATCCGTGCCTTTTGCGCGACAGATGCCGCATCGGCATGCGCGCGCAAGCGCATTTGATCGAACATTTCTCCCGCCGCAAGCTTATATCCGCGCGACGCCTGACGTGCGGCCGGTAAGGTTTTGTTAGGCATAATCGCAATTAACTGCTGGCATCCTGTCCGGTTGAGAGTCGTAGACCATGCGCACCCCTGATCGCCGCTCCTTTCTCACCGGCCTGTCGCTCGCCGGCGTCGCCGTCGTCCTCGGCGGCTGCAGCCGCACCACCTCGGCACGCGCCCCGGTGGAGCCCATCTCCCCCGCCATGAGCTATGCCGGTTCGGGCGGCGGCTATGGCGCGATGCAGGATCGCTACCCGATCGCCGCGATCGACACCTCCCGGCTCAACCCGGTCTATCTGCGCCGGCAGGTGCCCTATTCCGGCAAGGAGCCGCCCGGCACCATCATCGTCGACCCGCAGGCCAAGTTCCTCTACCTCGTGCAGCCCGGCGGCACCGCGATGCGCTACGGCGTCGGCGTCGGCAAGCAGGGCTTCTCCTGGTCGGGCGTCGCCACCATCAATTCCAAGCAGGAATGGCCGGACTGGTATCCGCCCAAGGAGATGATCGAGCGCCGGCCCGACATCAAGCCGCAGCTCACCAAGCTGCAGAGCGGCGACGGCGTCGCCGGCGGCCTGTCCAACCCGCTCGGCGCGCGGGCCATGTATCTGTGGCAGAACGGCAAGGACACGCTGTACCGCATCCACGGCACGCTGGAGCCCTATTCCATCGGCACCAACGTGTCCTCGGGCTGCATCCGCATGATCAACCAGGACGCCATCGACCTCTACAACCGCATCCCGGTCGGCACCAAGGTCGTGGTGCTCGGCAGCGGCGCCTCGGTCTGAGCGCCGAACGCCTGACCGCAGGATAAGCTGGCACCGAACCTTATTAGCGGTTGCGGCGCGGCTGTTGCGGTGCAACCCTCGCCTGGGGCAAGGGAGCATCAGGCATGAGCGGCCGCGTCATCACGATTGCGCAGCAGAAGGGCGGATCGGGCAAAACCACCCTCGCCGCCCATATCGCCGTCGCCGTGGCGCGGGACGGCGCGCGCGTCGCCCTGCTGGACTGCGACCCGCAGGGCAGCCTCGGCGAGTGGTTCGAGACCCGCGAGCAGACGCTGGGCGAGGACGATACCGGCCTCGTCTTCCGCACCGCCAGCGGCTGGGGCGCGCGGCGCGAGGCGCGAAGCCTAGCGCGCGACTATGATTTCGTGGTGATCGACACCCCGCCCAAATCCGACGTCGAATCCCGTCCCGCCATCGAGGTGGCCGATATCGTCACCGTGCCGGTCCAGCCGACCCCCATCGACCTGTGGGCGACCCGCCCGACGCTGGAAATGATCGCCAAGGAGGGCAAGGCCTCGCTCTTGGTGATCAACCGCGCGGTGCAGCGCGTGGCGCTGACGCAGGAAATCACCGAAGCCATTCGCGCGCTCGGCCATCCGGCGGCGGAAGTGCGGCTCGGCAACCGCACCGGCTTTGCCGCCAGCATGGGCGACGGGCTGACCATCATGGAGACCGCCCCCGGCAGCAAGGGCGCTGTGGAGGTCGAGGCGCTCGCGGTGGAACTGCGCCGCCATCTCGGCCTGTGACGCGATACGGCACCGGGATGCCGCGGGGCGAGGGCCAAGGTTGACGTCGCGGCCGTCACGCGGCAATCAGGAGAAGCTGCCGGGCAGCAAGCCATTGTTCATCGTCGCGGATTAGGTTCGCGGCTTCATGGTTCCTCGCGGTCCTACGGGACCGCCTCGATCCCGTGGGTCGCCATCGGTTTCGGCGTTCGCGGGGCTTGTACTGGTCGGATGTTGCTGTTGGTGTATCGAGCGTCGAAAGGAAAACAGGCAGGAGGCCTGCTCGCGCTCGGCAGCGCGGCGGTTCTGCTTGCCTCTTGCCTTCCGGCCGTTGCCCAGGAAAGCGCCGGCGCGGCGACCCAGCAACCCGGCCTGTTCAACTCGCTGGCAAATCTCTTCAATCCGCAGCGCACCGCCGGCGCGGAGCCGCCCACTATCGACGCCCTGCCCTATAGCGTCGCGATCGAAGTGCGTGGCGGAAATCGCGACATCACCAACGCCGTCACCGACGCCTCGAACCTTGAATCGCTGGAGTCGCGCCCGCCCTCCGGCGCCGCCGGGCTGGTGCGCCGGGCGCGGGCGGACGAGGGCAACATCAACGCCGCGCTCTATTCGCTCGGCCATTATGCCGGCACCATCCGCATCACGCTGGCCGGCAATGCGCCGGACGCGCCGAACATCTTCGAGATCGTGGAGGCCGCGCGCAAGCGTGGGCCGGTGCCGGTGCGCATCGATGTCGATCCCGGCCCGGTCTTCACCTTCGGCAAGGTGCAGATCCTCGACGCCGCAACCCATCGCCCGCTGGCCGACGCCCCTTCCCTCGATGTGCTGAACCTTCAGCCCGGCGAGCCGGCGCTGGCGAGCGCGATCGTGCGGGCTGAAGGCGTGCTGGTGGATCATTGGCGCCGCGCCGGTCACCCCTTCGCCCGCGTGGTCGACAAGGACGTCGTGGCCGACCACGCCACGCGCAAGCTGGACGTGGCGATATTGGTCTCGCCCGGCCCGGTCGCCACCTTCGGTCGCTTCACGGTCGAGGGTGCGGATTTCCTCACCCCCGGCTTCATCGAGGAGCGGGTCGAGATCGCGCCCGGCACCCCCTATTCGCCGGACGTGCTCAATCGCCTGCGCCGCCGTCTGCTGAAATACGAGTCCATCGCCAGCGTGCGCCTGATCGAGGCCGATCATCTCGCCCCGGACGGCAGCCTGCCGATCACCATCGAGGTCACCGCGCGCAAGCCGCGCTATGTCGGCTTCAGCGCGACCTATTCCAGCACGGACGGCTCGGCCATCAACGGCTATTGGGGCCATCGTAATCTGTTCGGCGGCGGCGAGACGCTGCGGCTGGATTCGCAGGTGTCGTGGTTCGGCCAGAAGCCCGAGGCGGTGCCGGATGCCGATCCGTTCGGTTATCGGCTGGCGGCCTCCTTCATGAAGCCCGGCATCTACACCCCGCAGGACGACCTGATCGCGCAGGCCGCGATCTTCCGCGAGGTGACTAACGCCTATGTGAACGAGGCCATCACGCTGCTGGCCGGCGTGCGGCATCGCTTCAATGATCAGCTCTCCATGCAGGTCAGCATCGACCTCGAAGAGTCGCGGGTCGAGGACACCACCGGCACCCATGACTATTTCATCGCCGGCGTGCCGATCGACGTGAATTATGACAACACCGACAGCGACCTCGATCCCTCGCGCGGCTGGCGGCTTTCCGGCACGGTGGAGCCCTTCGCCTATCTCGGCGATTCCGGGGGCGGGCCGGCGCTGCTGAAGGGCTCGGCCTCGACCTATTACGCGCTGGACGAGCGCAAGCGCTACATCCTCGCCGCCCGCGTCGCCGCCGGCAGCGTGCTCGGCGCCAGCCTCGACGACATCCCGCCGCAGCGGCGCTTCTATGTCGGCGGCGGCGGTTCGCTGCGCGGCTATGACTACCAGTCCGCCTCGCCTCGCAACGCCGACGGCGTGATCATCGGTGGCCGCAGCTTCTTCGAGGCCTCGGTGGAGGCGCGCATCCGGCTCACCGACACGATCGGCGTGGTGCCGTTCATGGACATGGGCTCGGCCTTCACCTCCGAGCTGCCGGACTTCGACGAGATGAAATATTCTGCCGGCATCGGCCTGCGTTACTACACCGCCATCGGCCCGCTGCGCCTCGACGTCGCCTTCCCGCTCAACCCGAGCCCGGAAGACGGCACCTACGGCATCTATGTCAGTCTGGGGCAGTCGTTCTGATGGGCAGGCGCATCCTCAAATCATTCGCCTATCTGGTCGCCGGCCTCGTCGTGCTGGTGGCGCTGCTGTTCGGCGCGATCCAGACCGGGCCCGGCAAGTCGGTGCTGGCCCGCCTCGCCTCCTCGCTGGCCTCGACGCCGGACCTGCGGATCGAGATTTCCGACATCAGCGGCTTCATCCCCTCGCAAATGGGCATCGGCACGGTGACGCTCGCGGACCGCGAGGGCGAGTTCGCGCGCATCGACGACATCCGCCTCGACTGGCGCCCGCTGGCGCTGTTCAGCGGCCGGGTCGACGTGACCGCGCTCGACATCGCCAAGGTCGCGGTCGCGCGGCGGCCGCTGCCCGCGCAAACCCCGCCCGAGCCCGCGACCGGCAATTCGACCTTTGCTCTGCCGGTCCACGTCGCCCGTTTCGCGGTGGGCGAGATCGCGCTGGCCGAGCCGGTGGTCGGGCATGAGGCGACGCTCTCGCTCCAGGCGTCCGCCGACCTCGCCGCGCTCGGTCGCGCGCTCGCGCTTGAATTCGCGGTCGAGCGCCACGACGCGCCGGGCAAGATCGCCGGCACCGCGCGCTATGCCCCCGAGAGCGGGCAGCTCGACCTCGACATCGCAGCGCAGGAACCGGCGGGTGGCCTGATCGCGCGCGCCGCCGGCATGGACGGGCTGCCGGAACTCGATGCCACGCTGAAGGGCGCCGGCACGCTGGACGCCTGGGACGGGCGGCTGAACCTCTCGGCCGGGGACGTGGCGCAGGTCGGCGGCGTTGCCGGCATCCGCGCCGTGCCGCAGGGCCATCGCCTCACCTTCGCGCTCGATGCCGACATGGCGAAGCTGCTGCCGGCAAACCTCGCCCCGCTGTTCGAGGGACGCACCGAACTTGCCGGCGCGGCGCTGGTCGATCCCGCCCGCCTCGTCACCATCGAGACCGCGACCGCGCGTGCCGCCGGCTTCGGCGCCTCCGTCACCGGCACGTTCGACGCGGCGGCCAACGCCCCCGACCTCGCCTTCCATGTGACGCTGGGAGAGGCCGCCCGGTTCGCCGCCCTGGCGCCGGGAGTGAGTTGGCAGTCGGTGGCGCTGGACGGCACGTTGAAGGGCACGCTCCAGGCGCCGTCGGCGGTGGCCAATGTGGCCGTCGGCGGCCTCACCGGCGCCGGCTACGGCGCGCAGAACCTGTCGCTGGTCGCCGGCACCGTGCCCGATGCGAGTGGCAACCTCGCCATCTCGGTCAATGGCGAAACCTCCGGCCTTTCCGCCACCGACCCACAGGTCGCGAGCGCGCTCGGCACCACCGGCCGGTTTTCCGCGACGGCTCATCGCCCGGCCGGCGGCGAGCCGGTTCTCACCGCCCTCGCCATCGAACTGACCGCCCTTACCGCCCGCTTTGCCGGCACGGCGGATGCCCGCGACATTGACGGCACGCTGCATCTGGAGCGGCTGAACCTCGCCGCACTCTCCCCGCTTGCCGGCCGCACACTGGCGGGCGAGGCGCGGGCCGACATCACCGTTGACGCCAGTGCCGATCTCACCCGGGTTAGCCTTGAGGTGAAGGGCGGCACCAGTGGCGTCTCCACCGGCATCGCCGCCGTGGACGAACTGTTCGGCCGCACCACGACGCTGGAAGGCGCGCTCGCCCGTGGCGGCGGCAATGCGATTTCCATCAACGATCTCAAGCTGATCGCCGACGGTCTTGAAGTCGACGTCAATGGCCGCATCGCCGAGACTCTGGCCAACCTCCAGGCGACCGTGGCCCTTGCCGACCTCGCCCGCCTCGACCCGCGCCTCACAGGTGCGATGAACGCGCAGGCGGCCTTCACCGGCGATCTCGCCAATCTCGGAGCGACGGCACGGATCGAGATTCCACGCGGCACCGCGATGAAGCAGCCGATCGAGGACCTCTCGCTCGACATCACCGCGACCGACCTGACCGGCAATGTCGGCGGCACCTTCCGGCTCACCGGCGACGTCGCCGGGCGCCCCGCGAGCGGCAGCGGTTCGCTCGTGAGCCAGCCCGGCACGCGCCGGCTTCAGGGCCTCGATCTCGCCATTGGCTCCGTGAACGCCAAGGGCGACCTGAATTTCGCCGAGGCGAGCGGCCTGCTCGACGGCCGCCTCACCGTCGCCGCCGGCAATCTCGCCGATCTCTCCGCCATTGCCCTCACCCAGCTCGCCGGCCGGCTCAATGCGGACGTGACGCTGAGCACGGAGAATGGCCGCCAGCGCGTCGCCGTGAAGGCCGATGGCGCGGACATCGCTGCCGCCGGCCAGAGCGTCGGCAGCGCCCGGATCGACGCCACCGTCGTCGATCCGACCGGCATTCCCCTGCTCGACGGCACCATCGACCTGAGCGGCGTCGATGCCTCCGGTGTTCGGATCGCCAGCGCCTCGATCAAGGCCAATGGTGGCACCGACGGCACCGATCTCACCGTGGACGCGCTGGCGGAGGGCACCACGCTACGCGCCGCCGGCCGCCTCACCCCACGTGAGGGCGGCGCGGTGCTGCGGCTCGATCGGCTCACCGCCGAGCGTCCGGGCCTGCGCGCCGCGGCCAACGCGCCGGCGACCTTCACGCTTGTCGACGGCACCGTGACCATCGACCGGTTTGCGCTCGCGACCGGCGGTGGCAGCGCCACGGTTTCCGGCTCGGCGGGCCAGCGGCTCGACCTGACGGTCGATCTGCGCACGCTCCCGCTGTCGCTCGCCGACCTCGCCTCGCCCGGCCTCGGTCTTTCCGGCACGCTGGCCGGCAATGCCCGCATTACCGGCACCCCCGCCGCGCCCGCCGGGAACTACGAGCTGCGCGTCACTCGGCTGTCCTCGCCCGCCCTTGCCCAGCAGGGGGCCGGCCCGTTCGACATCACCGCCCAGGGCACGCTGGCCGATGGGCGCGCTGGGGTGCGCGCCACCATTTCCGGCCAGAACCTTCAAGCGCTGACCATCACCGGCTCGGTACCGGTCGCGGCCGGCGAGCTAGATCTTGCCATTCGTGGCGCTATCAACCTCGCCATCGCCAACACCGCGCTCGCGACCTCGGGCGCGCGGGTGGCCGGCATCGCCAATATCGACGCCACGCTACGCGGCACCTTCGCGGCGCCGCGCGCCGGCGGCACGGTGCGCGTGAGCGGCGGACGCTTCGACGACAGTGTGAACGGGGTGGCGCTCGACCAGATCGCCGCCGTTCTGACCGGCACCGAGCGCTCGGTGACCCTCACCTCGTTCTCGGCGCGCACCTCCAATGGCGGCAGCCTGAACGGGCGCGGCAATGTCGGGCTGGACACCGTCGCCGGCTTCCCCGGCCGTATCGAGGTCGACCTCACCAATGCCGGGCTGATCAACAGTGACCTGATGCGGCTCGTCGCCGAGGGGCGGGTCGCGGTCGAGGGCGCCTTCCTCCGTGATCCGCGAGTCACCGGCAAGCTGGTTGTGCGGGCGCTGGACGTGAACATTCCCGACCGCTTCCCCGGCGGCGTGCAAAATTTGAACGTACGCCACGTCAATGCCGGCCCGCGCACCACGCGCCGCTCCGCCGCCAACCGCCCGTCCACGAGCCGCCGCGCCCCGGCCAGCGGCGGTATGCCGCTCGACCTCACCGTCTCGGCCCCGAACAATGTGTTCGTGCGCGGCCTCGGCATCAATGCCGAACTCGGCGGCGATATCCGCGTCACCGGCACCTCGTCCGCGCCGGTGACCAATGGCGCGTTCGAGATGCGGCGCGGCAATTTCGACATTCTCGGCCGCCGCCTCACCTTCACTCGCGGGCGCGTTGCCTTCGCCGGCACCACCGATCCCGAGCTGGACTTCGTGGCCGAGACCACAAGCGCCGACGTGACCGCGAGGATCCTGGTCACCGGTCCGGCCTCCCAGCCCGAGATCAGCTTTACCTCCACACCCACGCTGCCGCAGGACGAAGTGCTGGCGCGGCTGATGTTCGGGCGCTCCGCGGGCTCGCTTACCGCCGGTCAGGCGGTGCAGGTGGCGCAGACCATCGCCCAGTTCTCGGGCGGCGCCGGCATGCTCGACAGCGTGCGCCGCTCTCTCGGGGTCGATGCGCTCGATGTCGGCACGGATTCCGCCGGCACCGGCGGCCAGGTGGGCCTCGGCAAGCGTCTGAACGACAACATCTATCTCGGTGTGCGCCAGGGCACCAAGCCGAACTCCAGCCGGGTGACGGTGGATGTCGATGTGACCAACCGCATCCGCCTGCAAGGCGCGACCGGCGCCGACGGCTCCGCGGAAGTCGGCATCGGCGCCCAGTGGGATTATTGAGCGCCCAGCTCAAATACTCGACCATGGGCGCGGGGCGATAATCGGGGTTAGCCGTTCGTCCGACCCGCCGGGGTGGAGTGATCGTGCGTCTGAGGCGGCGTTCGCGTGGCCAATTACCATCGCCGCACCCATTAGCCGCCTTCTTTCACCCTCCGAAGCGGCAACACAGCTCCCCCTTGAGTTCCTCTCCACGATGACCGCATTCCTCAAGCGGAGGGCTGCCCGGTGCAACATAGAATACAACTAAAGGTAACGGCTTCCGCGAAGCCTGACGCGCCTGCGCACCAGACAAGATATCTCATTATCTAACGGAAATATCACTACATACCGTCATTTCCACCTGGATCATCCGCGACACACATACCAGCTTCCCTCGTTGCAAGAATTGAGATATTGCAACTATGGGGGGTATTGGGTGATGCAAGTCGAGGATCAGAATACGGCGGCGGTGCCTTCGTGCTCCTCCTGCAAGGAGGTGCTCAGGTCCGAGGTGTTCTTTTGCCCGTTTTGCGGTGCCTTGGCCGTTCCATACAGAGCTTCAGCAATTGCGACGGCCGAGGCGGCACCGCCCCCCGCATTGCCGCCCCGTCGGACTGCGGCGGCTACGCCCATCGTTCAACCGGCGAGCCGCAAGCCCCCGAAGGCCGCGCCGCCGGTCCACCCGGCGCCACCCGCCAAGCGCCCTCCCGCGCCCGTCATTCCTGAGCAGAAGATCGTACCGGCGTTGCCCATAGCGCCCTGGCCGACGGCAACCCGTAAGATCGCCGTGGCGGCGGTGATCGCGGTTGTCATCGGGGCCGGCGCGCTGGCGCTGCGCGGCGGCGGCACGTCGCGCACGCCTGCCCAGACATCCGTATCGAGCGCACCTCCCGTGGCGCACAGTCCGCCACCTATCGCGCAAGCCGTGCCGCTTCCGCCCTCGCCCACCTTGGTCTCCGAGCAGCGCACGCGCATCAACGTGCCGACGACCTGGACCGAGATCCCGATCGCGCCAGACGCATCGCGGCCCAACGTGGCGCTGGTGGCGTCCGAGCCCATTCGCGTGCGCAGCAAGGGGCAATTGTACCTCGTGGCGGGGGAGGCGCCCGTCTCCATCGACCTGAAGGGCGCCACGTCGATCGATGTACGGGCGATTTCAGCGCCAGTGTCGCTGACGGTCGTCCGTTCCGCCAATGTCGAGGGCAACTGAATGGCATCTGAGGACACGCTCTGGCCGCTGCCATCGCCCATCCCCGGCCCGGAGCTGGAATGGACGTTCCATGATCAGCGCGTGGTCGGCCTGCGGTGGAACGGCGAGGTGCTGAAGCCCGAGGATGCGCGCTTCATGCTTGGCGCCTTTCCCCGCTCCGAGTCGGGCGCGCCGTTTCCGATCCAGTTCCGCTTTGATCCGGCAACCGGCAGCGAACTCCGGCCGGAGCCGGCGTCGGGGCAGATCGCAAGCCATCCCGGCTTCGAGCGGGATGGCTTTCCGGCGATCCTCGACGCGGTCAGCTTCCGGTCCGATCCGGAGAAAGTCCGGGTCAGCATGCCGGCCGGTGCCCAGAGCGTGTTCTGTGCCGGCACGCCCTCCCGGCTGTTTTGCCTGACCAGTCACGGCAACCTGTCGTTCCGGCTGAACGAGACCACCTGGGTGGAACTGTCGCGACGGCTGGCGCCACCGACCTTGCCGCCGAACGCATTCGGCGTCTGCGCCTTTGATCAAGGCTTCGCCATGGTGCTTGGCAATAGCGCCGTGATCGCCCGCCTTGTTTCCGGACTCCCCGAACCCGTCATCACGCCCCACGACTTCGGCGACGGTGTACCCTGCGGCGCGCCGGCATTGATCGAGGATGACGTACTCGTCTTTCCGGTTGCCCGCGGCGCAACGGTCAAGCTCGCCCGCTACAAGATCGCCGCCGATGACTGGCTCGAAGACCTTGACGTCGAGGGACAGCGCACGTCCGCCGGAGCGCTGGACGTGCCGTTCCAGAACCGTTCCCGTATTCCCGACACGTTCTGGTGCGGCGCCACGGATTATCTGGTCCTGACCTCCGCCTTCGACCGGCGCGAGGCACACATCCGCTCGTTTCCCGCGGGCATGCGCACTGTACGCGGCGCGCCTCCGCTGCGGGACGAGCGCGACACGCTCCATATGCTGGTGCGCAGCGACGCGCATTACGCCCTGGTGAACCTGACCGGACGGCAGGCCCCGTTCCCTCTGGGCGGGCCCCATCTGAGTGTCGGCGAAGGTCGATATGTCGGGCGCTATTACTATCCGTCGCTCTGGAACGACGACGTGACCACGCTTCAGATAGAAGCTGGCGCCGAGCGCGCCCTGCTTCCCCTCGCCTATGGGCGAAACGATCGCGGCCGAACCGAAAGCGCCCTGCTCGTCCTCGCCGAGAACGTCTCAGAAGTCGACGATCTTTTCGCTTCGCACGGCGACAAGATCGTTACCGGAAATGTCTATTGGCATGCCGGTTCGCAGCTTCACAAGCTCAATATCACGCTGAGATTTCGGTCAAAGTACGAAATCTTGTTATACCGAGATAATGGAGGCCTTGTAATAGGATCATCTCTCACCGGCGATTTCTATAGATTTACGTTGCAATAGATCTCAGCGACAGAAATCATAGGTCACTGTAGGAATGAACCGGTATATATTGAAATTTATTGCGAGCTGCGCGCTGCTCCTGGCGGCGCTCCCGGCCAACGCGGCCTCGGTGAGGCAGGTTTATCTCATCCAGAATTCGGGATGGATGGAGCCGTATTACCTCGACCCGGCCTCGCAATTCCTCGCCCTCGCCGAGAGCCTGATCGATGCCACCCAGCTTGAAGGGGTGGACATCACGGTGGCGACCTTCAATCAGGACGGTCAGGTTCCGGGACAATCCTCGCCCAACGTATTGTATGCGGGCGCCTACGATCCGGGAGCCGTTGCCCGGAAGCTGAAGACGATCAACCTGCCGCGTCGTCCCAACGGACGTTACGCCGACGCCGACTTTCTCGGCGCCCTGCAGGCCACGCTCGGCAACCTGTTGCAGCAACAGGACGGCATCATCTGGATGCTGAGCAACAACAAGAACTCTCCGAACAACAGCCAGGATGTCGAGAACAACACGCGAGGATTCTATGAATTGCTGCGCGGTTCGGAGTTCATAACCCGGATCATCGCCTTTCCGCTGCGCATGCCCGTTTCCGGGCCCAATTTCGCCGAGAAGGGTTTCATCGTCTACGGCATCGCCTATGGTCCCGAGGGGGCGCGAGCGCTCGACGTGATCACGGGCCCCGACACGCCTCTGCGTGCGCTGTTTGCCGATCCGCCCATCTTCCTTAAGCCGCAGGAGCCGCGGACCCTCGAACTGCGCCTGCAACCTCAAGAGGTCGGCCACGGCGGCAGGATCGAGATCGAGAACGGGATTCTGGTCGTCAGCGGCCTCGACGCGGATCAGGTCTCGACGGTGGTCTTCGTGGGCGAAGTGGCCAATGTCGCCTACCCCAAGAAGATTCTGAACGGACGTGTCAGCGCGTCGTGGGAAGGGCCGCAGCAGTCCGGCTCCGTCCAAATCGATCCCCCCTATGTCCAGAACATTGGCACCGGTCAGGTGTCGGCGCCTCTGCGCTTCACGTTGACGGTGCCCGTCGTCCCGCGCCCCGACGGGCTGGAGGGCCTGCTGGCGACGGATGCCGTGGTGGATGGCGAGTTGAGCATCTCGCTGAACGACCTCAATTTCGATCTCGACGACAGCTTCATCGAGAAGGCCGCCGCGGTGTTCGGCGGAGGCATGATGGGCGAAGGCCAGCGCGCCTTCGTCGAGCAGCAGCTTCCCGACATCTTCTTCGATTTCCGCACGGTCCGCGAGCGGGTCACCACCATCCCGATCCGCTTGGCGCTGAGCTATCCGGCCTGGCCGCTTTATGCGGGGGCGGGCGGCGGGATCGCGGCCCTGCTGCTCATCATCGGCGCGCTCACGCTGGCGCTGCGGCCTCGCCCCTACAGCGTCGCGCTGGGCGGTGGCGGCGCTCAGCGGGTGACGCTGCGACCGGGCCAGCAAGTGTCGCTCCAAGGCATCGACGGCAAGTCCTATCTGCTGCGCGGCCGGCTGTTCGGCCCACCGCGCTCCCGCCAAACCTGAATTCCCCCTCGGCCTCCCACTGGAATGCGCTGAAATGACGGATGCTACGCTACGCCTCGCCCAGTCCGATTTCAAAATTCCGGCGCCGCGCCAAAATCAATCTGCCCCGCCGGGCGGCACGGGTGCGCCTCCGGCCGCGCAGGCCTCAAAACCAGCGACCTCCGCACCGTCTCAGTCCTCGACCCTGTCTTTCGACGTGAAGCTCGGCAAGTCCATCTCGACCAACGAGATCGCCCTCGGCGCGGTGATCTTCGTCGTTCTGCTGGTGCCCTATTTCTTCGTGAAGATGTCGGTGACGCGCGGGCTCCAGTCCCGTTACGCCGCACCCGGCGTGGCCTCCGAAGCGGGGTGGCTTCTGTTTAGCTGGCTGGCCTTCACCACGCTGATATTGATCGCCGGCTTCATCGCGGACATCTGGACCCAGTATGTCCTGCTCGTCCCGGCCACGCTCATTTCGCTGGCGCTGCTCGTTCTCTTCCTGAGGAAGCGAAGCGCAGCTCTGAAGACGCGGCGCTGAGCGTGGGGGCGTACATGAACGAGACAGCGAATACCGACGCACCAAACCGCAGCTCGGACGTGCTGCTTGACGTCATGCCCACCGTGTTCGTCGCGCTGGGCGGCACCGGCATGGAGGTCCTGCTTCGCCTGCGGCGGCGCATCCTGCAGCACAATTGGGCCGGGCGGAGCCTGATGTCGCTCGACGAATTCCCGCCGGCCCGGTTCGTCTATTTCGATACCGACACAGCCGAGGCGCGCGAAAGCGGACGAGCCGGCGCGACGGACGTTCTGGGCTCGCGCGTGGCCTTCGCCCGTGGCGGAGAGACGATCCAGAAGAAGGTGGATACCGCACACTACATCGCCGAAATACAGAACTACCCGATCATTCAGGACTGGCTCCCGAAAGGGGAGCTCGACAAGATCGACACCGAGAAGGGCGCCGGCCAGATCCGCGCGATCTCAAGGCTGCTGTTCTTCGACGAATTCACCAACTTCATGAACCTCGTCCGCACCCAGGCGGATCGCGTCACCCAGAACGTGACCAACGAGGCGGCCTTGCGCAGCCTCGGCCTCAAGACCGGCACCAATCTGCGTGTCGTGGTGGTTGGCTCCAGCGCCGGCGGCACAGGCTCCGGCGCGTTCATCGATGTGGGCTATGCGCTGCGCTCGATGCGGGCGCCCCGCGTCGACCAGCTCGACCTGTTCCTGATGCTTCCGGGTGGCTATCGCGACGCCAACAAGGATCGCGTGTTTGCCAATACCTATGCCGCGCTGTCCGAGCTCGAATTCGCCATGCGCGGCACCCGCAAGCCGCCTTACGTCACACGCTGGACCGACTTCGACAAGCCGGAGCCGGATGTGCCGGCTCCTTACAAGGATGTCTACCTGTTCGATCGGCAGAACATTGCCGGCCAGCAGACAGGCAACAAGGAGGACATCTTTGACATGGTGGCCGACATCCTCTTCGAGGATTTCGGCTCCAGCGATTTCGCCCGCCGGAAGCGCTCCGTGGCGGTCAACCAGCAACGCCACAAGCTCGGAAGTTATGTGCCTAACCTGCCGGAATGGCTGCGGGGAGGCCTGTTCTATTCCCGCGCCTATTCGGCGATCGGGCAGACGACGCTGATTTCGAAGGCCAGCATTCAGGTCGAGGAACACCTATCGCGCAATAGCGGCTCCATGGTCCGCGCCTTCTTCGGCATGGCGCTTCAGGGACAGGCCCGGCTTGCCACCACGGAGGAGCGCGACGCCTTTCTTCAGGAGCGCCTGCGGCTGCGGGGCCAAGCCTTCCACGACGACTATGATGAGCGCGCGCGCTTCGAACAGGCGCCGATCACTGACTATGCCCTGGTCGACCACCTGTTGCTGCGCGCCGACAAGAGCGCGGTGACCGTCACGCTCGCCTCGGAGATCGAGCAGGATGTTGCGGGCATCCTCGCGCGCATTCCCGACCACAAGGCGTGGGAAGCCGAGATCCGAAAGCTTGTCGACGTGCGCCAGAGGGACGTCGAAGGACGCGTCGGCGAGGGCGCCACGTACGGACCCAAGGGCGCCGAGATCGCCGCTCAAAGGGCGCGGCTCGAAACCGCGCTCCTGCGGCGGGGAAATGACGAAGGCAGCCTGCGCGCCGAGCTCTACAATATTCTCGACGATCAGGAGCGCGGGGGACTGGAATACACCATCGACCTCGTGGCGAAGATACAGGCGCGGCTTGAAGAGTCCGGCACCGGCATCGTCACCCGCCTGCTCGAAGCGGAGGAGGCCTACGCCAAGCGGGCGAACCGTCTTCATGCCGAACAGCTTCAGGCGTCGATCGACCGGGTGAAGCAGGCCGCCGAGAGCAGTTTCCTGACGGGCGGCGGCCGGAAGGCGGCCGAGAAATATCTCAATCAGGTGCGCGACGATCTGATCGCGACCCTCCAGGCGCGCTTGCGGAGCATCGCCTGCCGCGAGGCCATCGCCCTTCTGCACCGTGTGTCCCAGTTCCTCGGCTCGCCCAATGGCGTCGACGAGAAAACCGGGGAGACGGTCTGGTCCGGTCTGATCGGCGAATTCCAGACCGGCCGCCGGCGGGTGCGGCAGCTCATCGCCATGATCGATGGCGATACGGCCCGCCTGCAGGATGCGCTGAGCCGAGGCGACGGCGGGACGTTCTTCGTCATAAAGGACAAGGGGGTCGAGCTTCCTCCCGAGAACGCCGTGCGGCAGCTCGAATGGGCGCGTGAAGCCTTCGAGGGCATCGGCGGCTCACGCGAGATCTTCGCCAAGTTGGAAAATGAGGACGGGCGCCTGGAAATCCTCGGGCTGCTGCGTTCGATCACCAACAAGCGGCTCGGCGACTATCGCCAGCGCATTCCCTCCGTCGTCGATGCACTGCGCCAGCTTCCGGTCCACGAACAGCAGCGCCTGATGGAGCTGCTGATCGCCCGCGCCATGCCGTGGATCTACACGGATTTCAGCCGGAGCTTCCGGCCGGAGAACGAGCACTACAAGATGTTCATCGCCGTGGACGACACCAAGGCGTTTCGTGCCGAATTCGACGAGATGGCGCGCTCGCGCCTCCCCGGACAATCGGGCCTCACCTCGCTCGCCTACGAAGAATCGGGCGTGCCCGGCCGGATCGTCTGCTATTGCGAGCTCTCCGGGATTCCGCTCGACGCGATCGCGTCGATCCGCTCGGAATGGAGTCCGTCCTATCTGCGGGAGCAGAGCCGCCCCGACGCGCTTCCGTTGCACAATCACAAGGACGACCTGCGGTTTCCTGATCCGATCGTTCCCACCTCCGCCGAACTGGAAGACCTGAGAGAACGGATCGCGCTGTTCCTCGAAGGCGTCATGCTCGGCGCCCTGCGCTTCAGTTCCGCGCGGCGCATCTATGAGATGGAGGTGGCCCGGAGCCATTGGGACCCGGTGGGGGACGAGAAATATCTGCGTCGCCGTGGATTCCAGACCAGCCAGAAGACCCGGTTGACGGAGCACATCCGGCGCGCCAAGGAGCGCTTCGGCTATGTTCAGTTCCTGGCGATGTCGGCCTTGGCCGGCTGGTTCGCCAAGCGCGTCTATGCCGAGCGGCCGTTCGAGGAAAGCGAACGCGGCGCGCTGCTCCGTCGCGGCGGCATCGGCCATCACACCTGCCTGCAGATGGAAAAGGACTTCCGGCTCCAGGCTGAGCGGATCGGCGGCAGCCTGCCCGGCGGGCGCACCCCGGAGGATGTCATCGACATGCTTCACGACGAGGTCGCCCAGTGGACGACCAATATTCCCGGCACGCTGGATGACGTCGAGGATACCGAAGTCGGCCGCGACCCGCGCGATCCTCCGGCACGGCAGGCGACCGAGAAGCGAACCATCAACTGGGCTGTTTTCGACGAGGCCCGGCTTCTGCAGCTGATCACGGGCCATGGTGGGGAGATTCCGGGAACCCAGCCTTCTCGCTGGCCCGATTCAGCTCCCGTCGCGCCCCCGCCCCCGCCTGCCCAGACCGCGCCGCGCTATTGGCTGTTCAACGCCGTGGGCCAGGTCGTGGGACCGTTCGAGGTGTCGGCGTTCCAGATGCTGGGGCAACTCGGGCAGTTGAGCGCCGAGATGAAGGTCTGCCCAGAAGGCTCGCAGCAATGGGTGAGCATTCGCGACATCCCTACCCTCGCCCTGCTGCTTCAGACGGCTGGCGCCCCGCCGCCGGCTCCGCCCCCTCCGGTCGCCTGATCCGCCAATAATTCAATGGGAGACGTATCTTGAACACGCTTAAGCTTGCACGAAATTCCTTTCTTCTCCTCAGCGTTGCCGCGCTTCTCGGCGCCTGCCAGACCAATTCGGTCGGCCGGAAGACCGCGGCGGGCGCCGGAATCGGAGCCGCCATCGGCGGCCTGGGCTGCGCGGCGCTTGGCGGAAATGCGGGCACCTGCGTCGCCATTGCCGGCGTCGGCGCTCTGATCGGCGGCTCGATCGGCGCGCAGATGGATGCGCGCGACCGCGCTGAACGCGATGCCGCGCTCCAGCGTGCCCGTACGTCGTCGCAGACGGTGTACTGGCGCAACGGCAATACCGGAAATAGCGGCTCTATCACGCCGCTGCGCGCAGTCGTCGAGGATGGCCGCGCATGCCAGCTGGTCAAGGAAACCTATGTGAAGGAAGGCCAGGTCGTCACCGAAGAGCATTCGGTCTGCTCTTGAGGCGGCGCGTCGACGTGAGCCTGACCCAGCGTGCGACCGGCCGCCGTCGGGCCGGCCGGCTGCACGTTCTGCCAACGCTTCTCGCACTCTCATGTCCGGCCTGCGCGGCCGCGACGCTGGAAGAGGTCTACGAGAACGCCCGGCGGCATCCGATACCGGCGGCGGCAACGGCCGTGGGGACCGGATTTTTCGTGGCGCCGACTACTGTTCTGACCAGCGCGCATGTTCTGGCGGGCTGCGAATCCTTTGGCGTCGAGAACCAACATCTGGGCTGGCTGCCGGCCCAGCTTGAGCGCGTCATCGCGGACCGCGACGCCGCGCTCCTCTCCGTGTCGGCGCCCTCGGGGGATATCCTCCATCTCGCGGCGGAAGCGGCGCGCGGCCCCTTAACCATACTGGGCTTCCCCGCGACCGCCGGCGGCGCCACCGAGCCGGTTCGCGCCAGGGCGGAGCCGGTCGGGATGAGGGATGGCCCGGTTCTCCTGCTCGCGGGGGATGTTCCTGCCGGCTTTTCCGGCGGTCCGGTCCTGGATGGGAAGGGTCGGGTCATTGCCATCCTCACCGGTCGAATGAACGGCGCGCGCCGGGCACTCGTAGCCTCGCCCATCGTAGCCCTTCACGACGTGTTCAGGATTGCGGAGAGTTCACGGCCATCTGGAAAAGCCGAAGCGAAGGATCCATCGCGGGGCACGGTCAAGATACGATGCAAATGACACGCATCCTGGCTGTTCTTCTCCCGCTGCTGCTGATATCGGCCACCCACGCGCAGGAGGGGTTGGCGCCCATCGAGCGCAACAGCATCGATGTGCTTGTCGAACAGGCGATGAAGGATTTCAGCTACGGGCAGCCCCATCGCACGTCGATCTCGCCGAACCTGTCCGCCCAGGTCACGCCCGGGCTGATCATGTCGAAGTCGACGGGGCGTCCCTGCACCCGCTGCCGGGACATGTGTCGCGAGTACACCCTGGAAATCGTCCGGGATGCCGGCCTGTCGATCAGCACATATTCGGGCGAGCGGTGCATCACCGTCCCGAGTTCCCTGCCCAACGAGGCCCCCTGGCGCGAACGTCGACAGCCGACGCTGCTAGGCACGAAATGGCGGGTGCCGCCGGAAGACCTCAGGCAGGCGCAGAAATACCTCGCGGCACTGATGTACCTCCCGGGAACTCCCGACATCTCGCCGCAGGTCATACTGCGTGCGCTGGACGAGTTCCGGCAGGACGCGGGCCTGGAGCGCCCCTCCTCCGTAGAAATCAATGCGCGTGACTGGGCCGCTCTCCGCGACGTGGTCAGCCGGTCCACGGCGTCCGGCGCCTGCCCGCTCCTCACGCGCCATTCGGCCTGCGGTCGGCTGAACTGACGGCGCCGACTTACGCGTAGCCGCGCGACTATCGCACACGGCTTTGCCGAGCGGAGAACCCTAAGGAATGGCACGCCGAGGCGCTTTTCCCGATGAAACTCCGCCCACTCTTCAGCCGGGCGTGCCCCAAACGGGCAGCACAACGTCTGCAAAAGGCGATCTCGTTTCCACCCCAACAGCAGGCGGAGTTGATCCGGCCGCGGATCACGTCCGTAGAATGTGAGGATTCGTAAAGGCGAGGAGAGATCTGTGCAGCTTGTGATCGGTTATGTCTCGACTGGCCTTCTGTTTCTCGCCCTCGATTCGGTGTGGCTCAGCCTCATGGCAAGCCGCCTCTATCGCCCGCATCTGGGTAACCTCATGGCGGATAACATCAATCTGCCGCCAGCCATCCTGTTCTACCTGCTGTACATCGCCGGCATCGTGGTGTTTGCCGTGCAGCCGGCGCTGGTCTCCGGCCGGTGGAGCTCGGCGCTGATGCTCGGGGGCTTTCTCGGCCTCGTCGCCTACGGCACCTATGATCTCACCAACCATGCGACACTGCGCGACTGGCCGGCGCTGATCACCGTGGCCGACCTGATCTGGGGAACGGTGCTGACCGGCCTGTCCGCCACGGCGGGCATGCTGATAACCCGTGCCCTGATGGGCACGGGGCAGAGCTGAACTTCACCAACTACCCGCGCGGGCGCAGGCGATAGTGGTTTACGCCCCACTCATCGCCGCCGCGATGACCGAACAAGCCGGCGGTTGCGAGGTAAAACAGCCGCCAGCGCCGGCGCCATAGCCCGGCATCGGCGCCATAGACGTCGCGCAGCACCTCATCGATCCGCGTGCGATTGGCGTCGAAATTGGCCAGCCAGTCTTCGGCAGTGCGCGCATAGTGCCGGCCGCTCCAGCGCCATTCCTGCTCGACAACGAAACGATCGGTGACGTGCCGCAGCAGCCCCTCGCTCGGCATGATGCCGCCGGTGAAGAAGTGTTGCGCGATCCAGTCATCCTGATCGGCATGGTCGAAGCGGTAGGGTGTGGAGCGGTGGGTGAAGACGTGAAGAAACATCCGCCCTTCCGGTGCCAGCCAGCCACCAGCGCGCTCCAGCAGCGCCTGCCAGTTGGCCATGTGCTCGAACATCTCGACCGAGACGATGCGGTCGAAACGCTGATCGGTCTCGAACACATTCATGTCTGCCGTTACGACACGCACATTGCCGAGACCGCGCTTTGAAGCTTCGGCTTCAATGTGAAGGCGTTGCGGGGCTGAGTTCGAGACGGCGACGATGTGGGCCGAGGGGAAGCGTTCGGCCATGAACAGCGTCAGCGAACCCCAACCGCAGCCGAGTTCGAGGATCGACTGGCCATCCGCCAGCGCGGCATGCGCGACGGTTTCTTCCAGCGCTCGGATTTCAGCTTCGGCCAGAGTCTGCGCGCCGTCGTCATAGAGGCAGCAGGAATATTTGCGGCGCGGGCCGAGGGTGAGCGCGAAGAATTCCGGCGGCAGCTCGTAATGCTGGTCATTGGCGCGCTCGGTGTGTTCGGCGATCGGCCTTGCCGCCATTTCCTCGGCGAAACGGCGTTCAAAGCCTGCGGGCGAGCCGGCCAGCGAGCGCCGCGTGCGGCCGACCAGCACGTCTATGCCGAGCCGCGTCACGGCATCCGGCAGAGGAAGGCGTTCAGCCATGCGGCCGGCGGTGGCAATGAGGCTCATGGCTCAGCTCCCTTGTCGGCCCGGAATGCCGGGCCAGAACGCGTTGACCCGCCGCTGATAGGCGCGGAACGCCTCGCCGCGCGTGCGCAGCATATGCGCCTCCGTCGGCGGGATGCCGGAGGCGTGGACGAGCAGCACATAGATGAGGAGAGGGGCGACCAGCGCGGCAAAGCCCCACGAATAGTTGCCGGTGAAATCGATGGCGATGACGGGATAGGCCACCCAGCCGAGCCATTCGAAGAAGTAGTTGGGATGGCGCGTGGTGCCCCAAAGCCCCTGATCGCAGATCCTGCCGCGATTGGCCGGGTTCGCTCGGAACCGGGCAAGCTGGCGATCGGCCAGCGCTTCGCCTGCCACGGCGATCAGGAACAGCGCAACGCCGAGACCGTCGCCGATCCGCCAGTGAGGTGCGGGCTGATGCGCCGCCGCCATCACCGCGAGGACGAGCGCGAACGCGGCCAATGCCTGAATCTGCAGGAACACGAACAGCCGGAACGAGGCGCTTTGCCCCCATTCCTTGCGCAGGGCCGCGTAGCGTGGGTCGTCATGCCCTGACAGGGTTCGCGTCAGTATGTGTCCTCCGAGCCGCAACGCCCAGAGCGCGACGAGCACGGCGACGAGAAGCTGACGCGGCGCCCATGCCTCTGTGCCGCCCGGCAACAGGGCCGCCGCGACGCCGGCCGCGCCGGTCGAGAATGACCAGATGGTATCGACCCAGCCATGATTGCCGCTGCGCTCGGCGGAAAGCCACGCCGCCGCCATCGTAAGCGAGAGCGCCACGGCAACGGTGAGCAATGCTAGGGCCGGGCTCACGACAGGCCCTCCCGCCCGGTAACGCGGTAAACGAAGCCCGCCACGTCGTCGAGCACTGGCGCGAGCCAGCGCAGCGGCGGGGCGACGGCGCCGATGATGGTCCGGTGGCTGAGGTTCTCGTAGTACCGCGTCTCCGCGCTGCCGCCCGCGGCGCGGATGCGAGCGGCAAAGCGCGTGGTGTTGGCCGGATCGACCGAGCTGTCCGCCGTTGCAGTGGCGAGAAAGACCGGCACTTCGCCCTCCGTCACGAAATTGATCGGCTGGCTGAGCGGGCGCTCCGCCTCCGGCCCGAAAATGTCCATCAGGGTCTGGCTATGCAGCGGGAGGAAATCGTAAGGCCCGGCAAGCCCCGCCATGCCGGCGAGATCGCGCCGGGAGTCGAGGCCCGCCTTCGCCAGCCATTGCGGATCGAAGGCGAGCATCGCGGCGATATGCGCACCCGCTGAATGGCCGGCAGTCACGAGCCGCGAGGGATCGCCGCCGAACTCTCGGGCATGATCGCGCGCCCACCGCACGGCCCGGGCGGCATCGTCAAGAAAGTCCGGGAACCGCACCTGCGGATAGACGCGATAATCGGGAATGAAGGTCACGATGCCCTGGCCGGCGAGCGCGGCGCCGACGAAGCGGTAGAGCGCGCGATCGCCTTCTTCCCATCCGCCGCCATAGAAGAAAACGACGACGGGCAAGCCGGTGCCGGTTTCCGGTCGATAGACATCGACGCCGTGCCGGTCGCCTTCGGCGTAGCTCTGGTCCGGAACGGCCACTATCGGGTGCAGTCGCGACAAGGCGTTGAGGGCAGCGACAGGCGCGACGGCGATGGTCCCCGCCCCGACGGCGAGAACGGCGAGCGCCATCAGCAGAGCCTCGCGCATCGCGGGCCTCACATCCTGATAAAGGGCTGGATCAGACGGCCAATGAAGCCGGTCAGGCGCATGCCGCCATCAAGCGCGGCGAGGCACACGCACTCACCGTCGGGATCGACAATCGGCTGATGTTCGACCTCATGACCCATCTCGCTGAGATCGCCGGGCATGTAGCGGCCATAGGCGTCCGAGAACGAGCCGAACAGCACCTGCGTGAACTCGGTGCCGAAATGGCCATGTTCCGGCAATTGGCGGCCGGGGGAGACGCGCAGCAGCATCATGCTGGCATTGGGATCTTCCGGCAGCTTGATGGTGCTGACCCGCACACCGATCCCGACCCAGCGCCAAGGTCCGACATCGCAGTCGCGCAGCGCGTCAGGCATCGGGATGCCCTCCGGCAGCTTTGCCGATTTGCGGGCGCGAGCGAGCGGAACCCGTGAGGTACGGTTGGTGGTTTGAGGTTCCGAATCGAGCGCGCGCAGCGCGGCAGCAAAGGCGTCCGGCGACATCGGCACCGGGACGGACTCTTCCAGCAAGGCGCCGCCCACCGCTTCGAATGCCGCCACACGCGCACGGCAGACCGGGCAGCCGGCAAGATGCACGGCAACGACGCGGGCGGGTGCGGCCGGTAATTGTCCCGCGGCATAGCGCAGGAGCGTTTCATCGGTTGCGTGATGGCGGATGGTCACGACTGGCCCTCCAGCAGCGTGCGCAGTCGCCCGAGGGCGAGCCGCACGCGTGACTTCACGGTGCCGAGGGGCAGGCTGAGTTCCTGAGCGATTTCAGAGTGCGCTTTTTCGCTGAAGAAGGAGAGACGCACAATGGCGGCCTGCTCAGCCGACAGCGCCTGCAATGCCGCGCGGACAAGGGCATCGCGCTCTGCACTTAAAAGCAGCACCTCCCCAGAAGGCGCGACCTCGTCATCGTCCGCCGATGCATAATTCGCTGCCGCGACGCCCTTTTGGCGGCGCGCATGGTCGATGCGCTGGTTGCGGGCGATGGTAAAGATCCAGGTCGAGACAGCTGCGCGCTCCGGATCGAAGTAGGAGGCCTTGCGCCAGACCGACAGCATGACCTCCTGCGCAACCTCTTCCGCCGCATTGTCGGGCAGACCCGACTTGCGCAGAAATGCCGTCACCCGCGGCGCGAAATACGTATAGAGCCGGGCATAGGCTTGGCGGTCTTGGTCCGCGGCAACCCTGCGCACCAGTTCGGCCAATTCGCTGCCATCCGGCATGGCGTCGTCCTGAATCAAATGGCTCACCCGCGCGCCGCGCTGCGAGCGCGACGGGTTGGCGATCTTAAGTCTGGTGGGCTCCGGAGCAGTGTTCATACCCCTTTTACGGAAGGACCCAATCGCCGGATCATATCATCGAAGCATGATCCATCGCGAAGTCGGCTGCGTACATACAGGAAAACCACGAGACAGTTGTCCGCGACCCTGGATTTCGCACCATGAACATCCATCAGGATTTTATGCCCCGCGCGGCTTCGCGCATCGCGGTGGTCGGCGCGGGCATCTCCGGGCTGTCGGCAGCCTGGCTGCTATCGAAGCGTCATGAGGTGACGCTTTTCGAGGGCGAAAGCCGGCTCGGCGGCCATTCCAACACGGTGCTGGCGGCGGGCGTTCCGGTCGATACCGGCTTCATCGTCTACAATGAAGCGACCTATCCCAATCTCACTGCGCTGTTCGCAACGCTGAACGTCCCGACGCGCGCGACCGACATGTCCTTCGCCGTCTCGCTTGACGGTGGCCGGCTGGAATATGCCGGCACCGATCTGCGTGGGTTGTTCGTGCAGCCACGCAATCTCGTGTCGCCCCGTTTCGGCTCGATGCTGATGGACCTGTTGCGCTTCTATCGCAACGCGCCGCGCGATCTGCCGACCATGGGATGGCAGAGCCTCGACGCCTATCTCGACGCCAATGGCTATGGCGCCGCGTTCCGCCACGATCATCTCTACCCCATGGCAGCGGCAATCTGGTCGACGCCTTCCGCCGATGTCGGGCAGTATCCGGCCGCCGCGTTCGTGCGGTTCTGCGCCAATCACGGACTGCTGCAGATCACCGGCCGGCCGGTCTGGCGCACCGTAGCCGGCGGCAGCCGCAATTATGTTGCCCGGTTGCGAGAGGATTATCGCGGTCGTGTGGTAACGGGACACGCGATCCGTAGCGTCCGCCGTACGGCCGATGGCGTCGTGGTGGTCGACGACGAGGGGGCCGAACAGCGCTTCGATCAGGTCCTGATCGCCACCCATGCCGATCAGGCGCTCGCCATGCTGGATCAGCCAACCGACGCGGAGGCGAGGTTGCTCGGAGCCTTCCGCTACAGCCGCAACGACGCGGTGCTGCACGCCGATGCCCGGCTGATGCCCCGCCGGCGTGGCGCGTGGGCGGCCTGGAACTACCTTGCCGACCGGCGGGCGGACACCGGCCTGTGTGTGACCTACTGGATGAACCGGCTGCAGCACATTCCCGAGCATCAGCCGCTGTTCGTTACCCTCAATCCAACCACCGAGCCGGATCCCGCGACGGTGGCTTACCGCACTACCTATGAGCATCCCCTGTTTGATGCCGATGCCATGGCCACGCAGCAGCGGCTGTGGACGCTACAGGGAGAAGGTGGAGTATGGTTTGCCGGAGCGTATTTCGGCGCGGGCTTTCATGAGGATGGGCTTCAGGCCGGCCTCGCGGCCGCCGAGGCGCTGGGCGGGGTGCGGCGGCCGTGGGATGTCGCCGACGAATCCGGCCGGATCGTCCTGCCGCTGCATCAGCTGGCGCCGACCCTTTGGGAGACCGCGTCATGAGCGACACCGCCTCGGCGCTCTATCTCGGATCGGTCATGCATATGCGGCTCAAGCCGCGCCGCCACCGTCTGGCCTATCGCCTGTTCTCGCTGCTGCTCGACCTCGACGAGATCGATGCGCTGGACGCCCGGCTGACGCTATTCTCGCGTAACCGTTTCAACCTGTTCAGCTTCTTCGACCGCGATTATGCCGATCCGCAGGGTGGATCGCTCAAGGCGCAGATCGAGCGTCTGCTCACCTCCGCCGGACTGGAGCCCGATGGCGGCGCGGTGCGGCTGCTCACCATGCCGCGCCTGTTCGGCTACGCCTTCAATCCGCTCAACGTCTATTTCTGTTATCGGCGCGACGGATCGCTCCTCGCCATTCTCTATGAGGTGAACAACACCTTCGGCCAGCGTCATTCGTACCTGATCCCCGTCGTGGAGGGCGAGGCGGCGCCGCTGCGCCAGAAGGCCGAGAAGCGCTTCTATGTGTCACCCTTCATGGACATGAAGCTGACCTACAGCTTCCGTGTCGATCCGCCGGGCGAGGCCTTGCGCATCGCCATACTCGCCAGCGATGCCGCTGGTCCGGTGCTGAGCGCGGTGCATGCCGCCAGGCGCCGTGCGGTGAGCGACCGCGAGTTGATGCGGGCGCTGGTCAGCCATCCGCTGCTCACGCTCAAGGTCATAGCCGGCATACATTGGGAAGCACTGCGGATTTGGGCCAAGGGCGTGAGCCTGCGCCCGCGTCCGCCGGCGCCCGAGACGCCTGTAAGCATTTCGCCTCCCCATCGTTCCTGAGGAAGGACCGCATGAGCATAAACGCCGAGAGCCTCGCCAAGTCCTCCCGTGACCTTGACGCGCCGTCCGCGCCGCTGCGTTTCCGCGAGACGATGCTGGCCCGGCTGCTGCGTCGCATCGCGGTCGGTAGCCTCACGGTTGTGACGCCGGACGGCCGTCGCCTGACCGGGCGCGGACGCGCCGCCGGACCGGAGGCCACGCTGGTGCTGCATCGCTGGCGCGCCCTTCAACGATTGATAGTCGGCGGCGATATCGCCTTCTCGGAGGCCTATGTGGCCGGTGACTGGTCGAGCCCGGACTTGCCGGCCTTTATCGAGCTTGCCGCGCTCAATATCCCCGACCTTGCCGCCCGTATCGACGCCCTGCCGCCGGTGCGGCTGTGGCACCGGCTCTGCCATGTGCTGAAAAGCAATTCCAAAGCCGGCAGCCGGCGCAACATTTCGTTTCACTACGATCTCGGCAATGAGTTCTACCGGCTCTGGCTTGACGAGAGCATGAGCTATTCCTCCGCCATCACTGTGGCGCCGGGAGAGAGCCTGGAAGAGGCACAGCGCGAGCGCCTCGCGCAGATCGTCGCCATGCTGGGCGTCGAGCCCGGCGAGCGCGTGCTTGAGATCGGCTGCGGTTGGGGCGCTCTTGCCGCCACGCTCGCGCGCAGCGGGGCGAAGGTCACCGGCATCACACTGTCGCGCGAGCAGCTGGCTTATGCGCAGGAGAGCATCGCGGCCGCAGGACTCACGGACCGTGCCGAGCTACGGTTGCAAGATTATCGTGACGTCACCGAGAGCTACGACCGCATCGTCTCGATCGAGATGCTGGAGGCGGTCGGGGAAGCCTATTGGCCGACCTACTTCGCCAAGCTGCGCGCCTGCCTCAAGCCCGGCGGTTCGGCGGTGCTGCAGGTGATCACCATCGCCGAGGACCGTTTCGAGGGGTACCGGCGGCAGACGGATTTCATCCAGCGCCACATCTTTCCCGGCGGCATGCTGCCGACCAAGACGCATATCGCCGAACAGGCCGAACGGGCGGGATTGGCGTTGGTCGAGACGCGGTGCTTCGGCATCGGCTACGCGCAGACGCTGGCGGAATGGCGCACCCGCTTCCTCGCCGCATGGCCTGCGATCGAGGCGATGGGCTTCGACGCCCGGTTCAAGCGGCTTTGGGAATATTATCTGAGCTATTGCGAGGGCGGCTTCCGTGCCGGCGCCATCGATGTCGGCCTGTACCGGCTGAAGGGCTGAGCGCGGGGTCAGTCGTCGCGCGACCAGTTCACCGACTTGCACAGCAGGCCACCAAGGACACAGCCGCGGGTCTGCAACTGTCGCGGCTTGATGGTCATCTCCATCGAATAGGTCAGGCCGCGCTGCGGGTCATAAGCGGTGCCGACCAGCTTGCCTTCGTTGCCGGCCGAGACGGTGAGCACCAGCCGGTCGCCGACATTCTCACCACCCGATGTGTCGCCGATCCAGACATTGGTCGCGCAGATGTTGCCGCCGCACGGCGCGATCCGCACGCGCGCGTTGCCGTCACCGCGCATCCAGACGCCAGACGGGTCCGATGCGCCGGAAGCCGCGAGTGCCGGTGTGGCCACCAGCGACGAGAGCACGATTGCGAGACGAAGGGCCATCGCCACACTCCTGTGTCTGGGCAGAACAATGATCGTTCTACGCAACGAGAAGGCCGCCGGATCGCTCCAGCGGCCTTCTTCCTCATGACAGCGATCGTCACATCGACGGCATGACGGCGATGTCGTGGACCTTGCCGCTCGCGCCGTTGATCTTGCCGACCTCAGTCGCCGCGCCCTTGGCCAGATCGATACGGAAAAGCGTGCCGTCGGCCAGCAGCCAACCCTCATTCGCGGTGTCATCGGCCATCACGATATCGAAGGCGTAGCTATCAGCCTTCACCCCGAGCTTGCCGACGACGGTCAGCACGCCGTCATTGGGCGGAGCCTGCTTCACCAGCGCGCCGAGGGTGGCGTCGATGTTGTAGAGCGCGGTTTCCTTCGCCCCCTTCATCGAATTGGTGTAGCTGCCGGCGACGATGTTCGGCGTCTCGCCCTTGTGCATGTCGGTGTCGGCGAACTTCAGCTTGCCGTCGGTCGTGACCTTGCCGTCATCGACATTGGCGCGCAGGTTCGTGCCGTCGCTGCCGATCACGCGAAGCCGGTCGGCAACCGGGTTGAAATCGACCGTGGCGGCGACACCCGGCGCCAGCGTGGTGCTGAGCTTCGACTTCATGGTCGCCTTGGCAGTCGAGGCATCGATGACGGCGACCGTGCCATCATCGAACAGGCCATAGAGCATGCCGTCGGCGGGGCGCACATCGATGCCGATGAGCTTGCCATCGACTCCGCTCACTTTCATCGGCTTGCCGGCGGTCCAGGTTTTGGCGTCCACGGTGGCGATCATGTTGCCGTCCATCAGCGCGACCACGCTCTGGGCCTGAGCGGCGCCGGCACCGGCAAGCAGGCCCGCGAGCGTCAGGGCCATCATCGAGACTTTCATCTGCCTTCCTCCGTTTGAAGCCGAACAGATCGGCTTGACGTAGCGGTTACCCGCCGCCTTCCCGAACGGATGCAGAGAATTTTTCTTTTTTATTTGCTGCATCCAAAGGCTTCGCTCGCGCGTATCCGGATCATGTGATCCGACGGAGCGAAGATGACAGCACTGGCGGCAACCAGCCCGGCGATGATGCGCGATCAATTGGCTCACGCTCTCGACGGATGCGCGCGAGGTGATCGATCGAGCCTGCGGCAGCTCTACGACACACTCGCTCCGCAGATGATCGGCGTTGCCCTGCGGCTGCTGCGCCGCCGCGATCTTGCCGAGGAAGTGGTGCAGGACACGTTCCTGCGGATCTGGGAAAAGGCCGCGACCTTCGATCCGGCACGCGGCGAGCCCGCGACCTGGATGTTTGCCATCCTGCGCCACCGGGCTCTTAACGTGCTGCGCGGCGAGAGCCGCATGGAACTGGTCGACGATTTCGAGCCGATGCAACTGGTGACGGAAGATGCCGACGCCGAGCATATCGTCATCGCGCTGTCAGAAAGTGGCGCATTGCGTCGCTGTCTCGAACGGCTCGAACCGCTGCGCCGAAACGCCATTGTGCTGGCCTATGCCCGCGGGCTGAGCCATGGCGAATTGGCAGGAAGGCTGGGCATTCCGCTCGGCACGGCCAAATCATGGATTCGTCGCGGCCTGCTCTCGCTCCGGCAGTGCCTCGCATGACGGAATCGGAGAAGGAAGCGCTCGCGGCGGAATACGTGCTCGGTCTGCTTGATGCGGACCAGTCGGCGTCCTGCGAGGCATTGGCGGCAAGCGATCCGGATTTCGCTGGTCGCGTCGAGGTATGGCGGCGCAACCTGATCGAAATCGACATGACCGTCGACCCCGAACCTCCGACCGAGATGCTGTGGCAGCGCATCCAGACCGACATCGCTTATCGGGAGCCGGCGAGGCCGGTGGCCGCTGCTCCCGGCACTGCCTCGAAGCTGCAGGAAGGTTGGTTCGCCACGCTGTGGGGCCATCTTCCCGCCTGGCGTGCGGTAGGGCTCACCGCAGCGACGGCCTGCCTCGCCCTGGCGGTTGCCCTGGCGCTGCAAACCCGCGACATCGCCCGCACCCCGATCCTCGTGGCGGTGATGATGTCCGACCAGAACCGGCCGCTGGCGCTGGTCAACGCCTTCCGTGACGGACGCACCGAGCTGGTGCCATTGGAAGCTATCAGCGCTCCCGAGGGCAAGTCGCTGCAGGTATGGACGCTGTGGGATCGGAGCCGTGGTCCGGTATCGGTCGGCCTGCTGGAGGCGATGCGCAGTATCGATCTCAACGTGGAGGGGCTGCCCGCGACGAGCCCCGATCAGCTGTTCGAAGTGACGCTGGAGCCCGCCGGCGGCTCGCCGACGGGAAGGCCGACGGGTCGCATCCTTATGAAGGGCAATGCCTCAAGCACGGAGACGGGGATCTGACCGCTGATAGCGTCGCACGCAGGTCCGCTTTCGGGGACGCAGCCAAATGCGGCCGTTGGCCTGGGATCGCTGCTGCACGCGTAGAATCGGCGGCAGCTTCCGTTCGCGGTTTTGTACGGAAGTGGCGCGCCGACCAGAGTGAAACCGCGAACACCTATGTCATTGATATTGCATTAGTTTAAAAAGTGCCCGGGAATGGACGTGGCGATGTTTCGAAGTCAGTGGGCCACCTTGCATGGCACAAACATATCGCGGAACAAGCGTTTCAGCCTCGTTGGAAGCCCGCACGCATTGGCTGCCACACCGGACGCAGCGTCTGATCTTCCTTCAGCACGCTAAGCTCGCCACGATCGTCATCGGCGGTCCGTGACGCGCTCCCCTGAGTTCCTGCTACGGAGAAGTTGGGTCCTTCAATCAGGAGATAGCTCAGTGCCCGCGCAGGTTCACAGAGACAGACAAGATCTGAGGCTGGGCACCGTCTCTAAGGATATCCTGTGCAGTACTGAAGCAGGATGCGGCAGGGAATGGAACAAATGACGAACGTTTAATTGTCCGCAAGGACAATCAGTGCCAGGGTGACAAAAAACGACACAGAATCGCCGGGGGCACATGAAGCACGAACCTAAAACCGAATTCACCCAGCTGCGGGAGCTGGCAGGTCTCACCCTCGAGGAGGCTGCGCGGACACTGGAAGTCTCCGAACGGACGGCCTACCGCTACGACTGCGGCCAGAGCCGTCCGCCAAGACTGCATATCACCACCCTGCGCCGGGCCGCCCGCAACCGCGCGAAGGCGGTGACGTCCGCTCCCGCCCGCTTCAGGTTCATTGACCTGTTCGCCGGAATCGGCGGCCTCCGTCGCGGGTTCGAGGCCATCGGGGGCACCTGCGTTTTCACCAGCGAGTGGGACAAGTACTGCCAGGTCACCTACCGCAAGAATTTCCCCGAAGCGCCGGGGCATGTGTTCGCCGGAGACATCCGGGAGGTCACGGCCACACCGGAGGCGCTCGACGGCATCCCGGCTCATGACGTGCTGCTGGCCGGGTTCCCCTGCCAGCCGTTCTCCATCGCAGGCGTCTCGAAGAAGAACGCCCTCGGCCGCAAGCACGGGTTCCTGGATGAAACCCAGGGCACGCTGTTCTTCGACGTGGCGAAGATCATCCAGCATCACCGCCCGGCAGCCTTTCTCCTGGAGAACGTCAAGAACCTGCAGCGCCATGACGGCGGCCGAACATTCCAGACCATCACGAAGGTCCTGCGCGACGAGCTGGGTTACCGCGTGGACTTCCGCGTTATCAGCGCCGAGCCCTGGGTGCCGCAGAAGCGGGAACGCATCTTCATCGTCGGCTTCCGCGAGGACACGGCTTTCAGCTTTGACACGTTCGAGGCGCCCCCGCTGCCGGGTCCGCGCCTGGGTTCCATCCTGGAGGATCCTCGGACCGTCGATCCGAAATACACGCTGACGCCGCACCTCTGGCAGTACCTGCAGAACTACAAGAAGAAGCACAGCGCAGCCGGAAACGGCTTCGGCTTTGGCCTCACGGGCGCGAACGATGTCGCCCGGACGCTGTCCGCCCGGTACTACAAGGACGGGTCGGAGATCCTCGTGGACCAGGGGAAGGGCCGTATTCCGCGTCGCCTGACGCCGCGTGAATGCGCCCGGCTGATGGGCTTCGAGCAGGACGGCCAGACCTGGGAGCATGTCGTATCCGACACCCAGGCCTACAAGCAGTTCGGCAATGCCGTGGTGGTGCCGGTGGTGACGGCCGTGGCAAGGCACATGGAACGGCATATCCTTGCGGCTCTCGGCGGGGAGCGCGCGGAGGTGGTGCCGCTCCCCGCTTCGGAGATCAAGCCTGCCCTGAAACGTCATGGCTGACATCGTCCCCGCCGAGGTCCGCAGCCGGATGATGTCCGGCATCAGGGGCCGCGACACCAGGCCTGAAATGCTCCTGCGTCGTGGCCTGCATGCCATGGGATTCCGCTTCCGCGTAAGCGACCGGAAGCTGCCGGGCAGTCCCGACATGGTGTTCCCGCGATACCGGGCCGTGCTGTTCGTCCACGGGTGTTTCTGGCACGGGCACGACTGCCATCTGTTCCGCCTTCCCGGCACCCGGCGCGAGTTCTGGCAGGCGAAGATCGAGAGCAACAGGGTGAGGGATGCTGCCACCGAGGTGCGACTGGTAGATGCGGGGTGGCGGGTGCTGACCGTCTGGGAATGTGCCCTTCGTGGACGGGCGCGGCGGCCGCTTGACGAGGTGCTGGCCGACTGTGCGGGGTGGCTGCGTGGCGATACCCAGCAGGGCATGATCCGGGGAACAGCCTGATGCCGCGGGTGCCTGTGACGTTTCCGGACCTGACGCTTGAACAGCTGCGCCAGCGCATGAAGGCCCATGGGGTCCGTCAGCTGCTGGTCAAGGAACTGTCCGCCAACGACAATTCGAAGAATCAGCCCTATCTGGGCGGCGACATGAACGTGGCCAACATCCTTCCCGTTGGTGACGTGCGCGCGGAGGTGACCGCAAAGGGCAACGAGTCCCTGAAGGCGCCGCTGCAGTTCTGGTGGCTCCAGCCGGAGGACGGCATTGCACTCGCTCCGCATGCGCAGCTGATCCTTTATCCGCAGTACCCGGAGGTCCGGCTGTCCGGCTTTCTGAAAGGCGCTACCGGTGCTCCCAATGACCTGATGAATGTGCGCCAGGCGGGGCGTTTCCTGTTTATGGGCATCACCGGCGACCGCCAGATTGTCGCTTGGGCCACCGCTCCGGATAGTGCTCTGGCGCGCGAGATCCGTGCGCTTGGAGAGCTTGAGCGCACCGGCATTTTCAGCATTGTACCTCTGGCCGCCGGAGCGCAGACCACGCGCGAACAGCTGCTGGCCGAACTGCGACGCATCCATCTTCTCGATTGGATCGATTCCCGGCGAATGGTGGGCCCGGGCGCATATGTCCCCTGTGAAGCACCGCAGTGTGTTGGCTACACGCTGGAAGCTGAACTGGGCGTCGTGACGAACGGGCGGGCCGAGCCGGATTTTCTCGGCTGGGAGATCAAGGCGAGCGAGGTGAGTGCCTTCGGCCGTCCTCCGGCAGCAAAGGCCGTAACCCTGATGACGCCGGAACCGACCGGCGGATATTACCGCACGGACGGCGTGGACTCCTTCATCCGCAAATATGGCTATGTCGACAAGAAGGGGCGGGTTGACCGCCTGAACTTCGGTGGTACCCACCGCACCGGAGAGCGTCACGCCACAACGGGGCTCACCCTGATGCTGGCAGGCTATGATGCGTCCGCAGGAAAGATCACCAACCCCACAGGCAGCATGGCGCTGGTCGATGATACCGGAGCGATTGCTGCTGAATGGAGTTTCGCTTCTCTGGTCAGCATATGGAACCGGAAGCACGCTCAGGCCGCCTACGTCCCGGCGGAAGCCCGAATCAGTATGGGGCGCCAATACCGATATGGCGCTCAAGTCCAGCTGGGCACCGGTACCGATATCGAGCGGCTACTGCGCGCGATCGCAGCTGGTACGGTCTATTATGACCCTGGCATCAAACTGGAAGGGGCTTCCGCCGCTAAGTCAACGATCAAGCGGCGGAGCCAGTTTCGCATTCACAGCCGAAATATCATTCAATTATATCATGCATTCGAAGCCTGCAGCGTCATTTGACGGGCCGTATCTGTTGGGGAGATGCAGGTTGAGACGGCTGGATCGGCGCCCCCATGCGGTCCGATCCGCTCAGATGCGCTTCGCTATTTCTCAGCCTCGCAGCAGCAGAGCTTTGCGCTCTAAGGTCATCGATTTCTTTTTCTACTGACTCCACGCGAGATCTTAGATCGGCGGCAATATTTCTATTATCAGACCAGACAGAGTAAGCCATAGGCGCGAATATTGATGCCGCGGCTAAGGCAAGGCCAGTTAGCGTAAGATATATAACGAATTTTGGCACTGAGAATACCTTCTCAGTTACCTCCGACACAAGTCGATCCATACTCAGAAATGAATCTGAAAACATACGGGATTTATTTATAATATCTTTCTTGTAATCGTCTGGCGTTTTCTTAATAATTTTTGGATAACATTGGTCGTGCCCATGAAATAAAAGCCGTAAGAAATTATCTCCCTTTTTGATAACGAAATTAGTGTTGCTAAAATTTACCAAGGCCGCGGCCAGAGGGCCGTCCCAGCCCGGGTCCACAATTCCCACATTCAGCGCCAGAATGCCGTCATGCGTCCAGGTGGTTCGCAGAGTGGCTAAGCCGGTTACATCAGCTGGCAGTTTGAAGGTTTCCGCGGAGACTACCCAGACGATTCCCCTAGGCGCGAGCGTATGACTGTTGCCGGAAATTTCACAGCCATCCTTGATGATGCAGCCGACGGTTGCATCGTAGGTGGTGGCCCGCTGTCCGTTCGCAACGCTGTTCCCGACGATCTCTTTTTGTGCGATCTCCGCCGACGTCAGCACCATGGCTACACCCCTATTCCCTGTGGAGAGCGTCATAAAAAAGTTCACAAATCTCACCGAGCAGGACTGCTTTTACCTCGGTCAGGCCTTTGCGGTTCGATCGGAATCTGACGACCCGAAAGCGAAACATGTTCCGCTTTCGGGCGTGGGTGCCGTTATAGCAAACAGGGCCGGTGAAATCGCACGTTCAGCTAACGTTCTCCCCCCCAAACTCAAGGCGGCTTTCCAAGCAAGCGATCATGCGATCGATGAAAGCGAGAGGTATTTTGTTATAGAGCACGCAGAGAGGGCTGCAATATTTAAGGCGCTGGCCGACGGAAAAGATCTGAAGGGCGCGACACTCTATGCGACACGATTCCCCTGCAGCGACTGCGCCCGTGCCATTGTCTGGTCAGGCATTGAGCGAGCAGTGTTCCCCAAGGGGTTTGCCGGTGAAGTGCGATGGCTGGATGCCCAGCGGGCGGCCCTACGGATTATGCGGGATTCCGGTATTAAAGTAAGATACCTTTCGTTGCTGCCCGTCTTGGACGAGTAGTGGTGTTGTGAATCTTTTAGGATCGTCATGTCTATAAATTCGATATCATACGTCAGGAATTATCTTGAAAAATGCATATCCAGCCTCAACTCAAACAAATTATTCGGGATTAAAGCAGAAGCTGACTTCAGATCCTATATTAATTCGCGGAATAGTACGCTTTTGGACTTTACATGGAATCGGCGGTGACGTAGGGTAGGCGCATAGGGGAATTGCGCCATGAACATCATCGAAGTTTTCCAGTCGTTTCAGACCCAAGAGCAGGCAATCGAGCATCTGGAAAAGGTACGCTGGAACGGGGAGCCGAACTGCCCTTACTGCGGAAGTCTGAATTGCGGGCGTCACGCGAGCGCAGATCGCGCCATGTCCCGTTGGCAGTGCCGCGACTGCTCCCGCGCCTTCTCCGTCACAATCGGAACTCTCTTTCACGGAACGCACGTTCCGCTTCGCGACTGGTTCCTAGTCCTCGCATTGATGCTCAATGCCAAAAAGTCGGCCAGTGCCTATCAGATCGCTCGCGATCTCGGTAAGCGCCGCGCCACGGTATGGAGCATGATGCAGCGCATCCGTACCGCAATGGCCGCTGATCCGGATCAAGAGAAGCTGTTGCACGGCATTGTAGAGGCCGATGAAACCTACGTCGGCGGCAAGCCCCGCAAAAGCAACAATCGCGATGATGACACGCCTAACAAGCGCGGACGCGGAACCAAGAAGGTGCCTGTAATCGGCGCGGTAGAGCGCGGTGGTCGTGTTGTTGCTCGCGTTGCCAACGCTGGCGACCTGTCGGCGAAAGGCATTGGCCACTTTCTGGAGCGGTTTGTTGACAAGGCGGGAACGATCCTGATCACCGATGAATACAAAGGCTATGATCGGGTGAGCAAATCCATGCTGCACGCCATCATCACCCATGCCGAGTCCTATGTGGACGGCCATGTCCACACCAATACGATTGAAGGCTTTTGGGCTCTGATCAAGCGCGCGTGGTACGGCTCACACCACCACTACAGCCGAAAGTACATGCCGCTTTACATCGCCGAGACCTGCTACAAGTACAACCGCCGCAAGTCTGACAGCGCCTTCTCTGACAGCCTCCGGATGTTTGTGGGCGCGGCGGCATGAACAAGCTCTGGTACGGTGACAATCTCACCATCATGCAAGGCATGAAGAAGCATTCCGTGGATCTGATTTACCTCGATCCGCCTTTCAAGTCCGATGCGAATTACAACCTGCTCTACAAGAATATGACCGGGAAGCCGGTGCCGGAGCAGGCAGAAGCCTTCTTCGATACTTGGGAGTTAGACGCTGCCAAGCTGGAGATTGCGCGCACCATGCCGGTGCTGATGCGGGAGCATGGCGTGGATGACTACTACGTCGATTTCTGGCGGATATGGATGCAGGCTCTGCGAAACACGCAACCGGCTCTGCTGGCGTATCTGATCTATATGGTACAGCGGATGCTTCACATGAAGAGCATCCTGCGTCCTACTGGCTCCATCTACCTGCACTGCGATCCGAGCGCGAGCCATTACATCAAGGTGATGATGGACGGCATTTTCGGACATGACAACTTCCGCAATGAGATCGTTTGGAAGCGGCAAAGCGCCCATAGCGATGCGAAGAGCAAATTCGCGGCCGTCTCCGATGTGATCCTCTTCTATGGGGCCAGCAAGGCGGCTAAGTTCAACGTCCAGCACACCGCTCACGATCCGGAGTACGTCGATAAGTTCTATCGCTTCGATGATGGCGATGGACGCGGCCGGTATCGGCTTGGCGATATGTCAGCCCCTAAGGGCGGCGGCATGGCCGCAATAAACAAGGTGACGGGCAAGCCGAACGGATGGCACGTCTACAAGGGATATGAGCCGCCGGCGACCGGCTGGCGGTACAGTCCGGAAACAATGGCGCGGCTTGATAGCGAAGGGCGCATCTACTTTCCGGTGCACAAGGACGGGACGCCGGATACCAGTCGCCGCCTCGCGCTCAAACGCTTCTTAGAAGAGCAAAAGGGCAACATCATCACGAACGTCTGGACGGACATTCCACCGGTGCAGGGCGGCGAATCGCTTGGCTACCCGACCCAAAAGCCGCTGGCGCTCTTAGAGCGCATCATCCTCGCGTCATCTAACCCTGGTGACGTTGTATTCGATCCATTCTGCGGCTGTGGCACCACGATTTATGCCGCCACCAAGCTGGAGCGGACATGGATCGGCTGCGACATCGCGATTCTCGCGGTAAAGCTCATTCGCGAGGTTCTAACCGAACGCTACCGACTAGTTGAAGGTCGGCACTTTGAAGTCGATGGGATTCCTGTGAGCGTGGATCAAGCCTACGAGCTTTTCCGCCGCGACCCTTTCCAATTCCAGCATTGGGTTGTCGAGCGCGTGGGAGGCTTTCCTATGCAGAAGAAGGTGGCAGATCGCGGCATTGATGGGCGCATGTACTTCGAAACCAAGGATGCGCTTGGCGAAATGATCATCTCCGTTAAGGGCGGGAAGCTTCGGCCAACGGACGTTCGCGACCTGCGTGGCGTGATCGAGCGCGAAGGCGCGCCTATGGGCGGCTTCCTATCGCTACAGGAGCCGACAAAGGCAATGAGATCAGAGGCCGCAGATGCCGGTTACTACGAGTACGGCGGGAACAAGTATCCTCGCCTTCAGCTTCTAACTGTCAGGGACATTCTAGAGGACAAGCGCGAGTTCCAAATGCCTACCCGCGTCAACACTAGGATCAGCACCGGGCAGCAATCGCTTCCGCTCTAGCGGGGCTTAAAGTCCAAAAGCGTACTATTCCGTTAATTCGATTGGGGCCGCCGATCGCATATCCCCTGGCGGATGGATTTTCCGCCAAAAGGGAGAGGTAGATTTCGGTCGAAATACAGTAGCCGTATTTCCACATAAAATTCAAATTAACAGCGATTATTCATCCGAACCCAACCGTGATGAAATTCCCCTTACGCTCCACACGATCTGCGCCACAATGCATCAGATTGGCATCAAGAGCTATTATGCGTATCCTTTGATGCATGTCGAGAATGACACATTCGACATAGAATGGAAATTTATCCAGCTCGGCGTACCCTGGCCGACGACATTTGTCGATGTATCAATTGCATTCTCTTCGTTTTCTCAGCGAACTCGCCGTTATAACTACCTACGATATTCGACAGACGTTGCGTCTCTTTCTGACGACGATGCGATCGTCCAATTTTCCCATGAAAATCTACGAATCTTCGTAGAGAGCCGTTTTCGCGCGGAAACGTCAGATATAGACGGGATAGTGTGGGGCGAACGATATACCTATCCAGTCGAGATCAAGGAGAAAGCCTGCGCTCATGATTCAGACATGGGTGATTGGTTCGGATTGGATACGGGCCCGTTCGTGAAACTGGCACACTATGCGGCGCGACGCGGAAATCTGCACTCTCTGTTCATCGTCCGGGAAATTAGCGACACAAACGGCAGAGCCTTCCAGCGATGGCTCTTTACGGAATTTGACCAACTTGCCCAGCGGGCATCATGGGTTCCCCGTAGCGGTGGCCCCGGTATGGGAGGAGCAGCCAGCATGGTAGTGCGGGTTCCGCGAGAAGCTTTCCGTGAGCTGGATGCCGCAGCGCTTGCCAGTATATAGTGAAGGTTTGTAGCGCCAGCACAACAGGAGCTCGGCGCCCGGTGGGGGCGCGTTCGTCGGCCCCGTGGAGATCGCTCTTAGACAGGGGGTGAGCGTCCGCATCCCCACTTCCTGCGCTGGCATCGCGAGCACTGCTTCAAGCAGTGAAGCCGACTGCATCGTGACGCTGCAGCTGCATCAGGCGTGCAATATCCCTGCGGATGCGTCGCAGTTCCGGCCACGGGAAATGCCGCCCCTCGGCGCCATCAGCACCGATGGCGATCAGCACGTCGAGCTTCACGGCCAGACCGCGCAGAGACGTGGCCTGCGCTGCAAGAACCCCCTTCGTCATGGACTCTTCTTCGCCGGAAGCCGCCTCCTCTTGCTGCCGGGAGACGGAGTAGCCGATGGCGCGATCTGCGTCGTCCCACCGCTGCTGATGTGCGCGCAGCGCGGCAGCGGCTTCGTCGCGTTGGGAGCAAAGTGACGGCAGATCGGCCGCAAGCTCGTCGAGCTGCCGCAGGGAGCTGATGCGCACCGGTGACGGCAGTTCGGCTGCAGCCAGAACCACCTGCGGAAAGCCGATCGTCCGTGCCAACTCAGACTCGAGACGCTGCTGTTTCCGGCATAGAGCGAGCGTGCGCCGATGTGCGGCGCGCCACGCTTTCCATGCAAGGACAGCCGCGTCCGTTGCGCCATGATGCTGCGGTTCGGCCGCAGCCGAAGTGTTGAAC
Organism: Ancylobacter sp. G4_0304; assembly: GCF_047501495.1. Classification (NCBI taxonomy): domain Bacteria; kingdom Pseudomonadati; phylum Pseudomonadota; class Alphaproteobacteria; order Hyphomicrobiales; family Xanthobacteraceae; genus Ancylobacter; species Ancylobacter sp. G4_0304. The sequence continues at coordinate 78,673 of NZ_JAZDRM010000023.1, forward strand.
GAAGTGCCGCCGATCGTCATCAGGGCGGCGGAGAGAACGTCCCTCCGGGATGGCCGGGACAAACTCATGGTAATCTCAGAATCAGCCATGATCCGAGCTCCACACAGCTGGGGTTGTGGTCAGGCCAAGTGGAGCGTTGCAACCGCTTCGCTTGGCCGCTTCACTGCAGAGCAGCGAAGAAGACGAGTCTGAATCGCCAAGAAATTATGTCAAGGTATAAATTTGCTAACGTCAGAACAGGTTCGAATGGCGCGCGCGGCGCTGCGATGGGGCGTACGTGATCTCGCCAACCATGCCGGCATAACGGCTGCGACGGTGACACGGATCGAGAACGACTACGCCGCTCACGCGAGCACGCTTTTGGCCATTCGAGCTGCATTCGAAGCCGCCGGCATCGAGTTTATTCCAGAGAATGGCGGCGGTGCCGGTGTGCGTTTCCGCAAGTCGTCAGCGCCGGAATAGCCCTCCGCGACTGTAATTCCTGCGCAAGATCGCTGCGGCTTCAGCGCGGTTCGGCCGCAGTTACTTTGCAGCTTTTCCGCATCGCGACCGCCGGTCTTGAGCGGGTCACCGACAGCCGCTTCGCGTCAGGCAAGGCGCTGAATGGCGGCGTCGCTGCCCACGTGGCGGCGCCTGCACCAGTCTGGCATCGCATTTCCGGAGAGCTTGACGAACAGCCGGTGGTGGTCGGCGTCCATGGCGCATTTTCTGCCGCTTCGTCATAGTATCGCGGCGATGTATCGTGGTCTCGTTTGGGTCCGGCTAAGCAGGGCAGTATCCGTCCGGGGGCTGCACTGATGTCAGCTCTTGACAGGATTTCCCGCTTTCCATGCCCATGGCAGGAGTTCGTCGAGCCGGTTGACGGGATGACCGTCGACCATTCGCTGGAGAACGTCGGCGA